>CALIRN010000174.1 GCA_938042265.1 uncultured Eubacteriaceae bacterium | reverse complement strand
GGCATGCCTAATTTTATATTTTACATCACTAATATGCGTTTCGTTACTCACCCAAATTTGAATTGTTGAGTTTAAATCATACTGAACAGAGCAAAGAGTTTCTACATCATTGAGAGGGTAAAAACTAAAGTAAACATAGTTTTCATCAGTTTTCTTTAACTTTAATGCGCCCATAACATAGTCGGTTGGCTCGGTTATTTCGAGTTGCAGGCCGTTACTATCTGAATATGCTTGTAATAGATTTTCCATAATTTCAAAAGAAGCGTAACCAACTTTATCGCTATAATCGATATAAGCATTTAAAAGTGAGTCGTTATTTGTTACCTCAGTTGTAGTTACTTCTGTCGTTGTTTCTGTCGTGGTAGTAACTCGAAATTCTGTAACTATTTTTGTTGCTGGTTCGGTAGCAGATGAAACAAATGATGAAGTTGTTTCTGTTAATTCGGTAGTTAGAATATCCGAAGTTTCAGGATTACCAGAGCATCCTGCCACAAAAGAAAGTGACAGAATTGTTAAAATAGTAATAATTCTTTTGTTAATTTTCATATAAAATCCTCCTTTACATATATATAAATATGTAGTATTATAATATTGAGGATTAATATAAACATTCTCATTTTCGATTTAAGGTATCGGCTAGTGTCAGTAGTCGGTGCCTTTTTGTTTTGTTTTAATAAACAGTTCAAAATTCTTATATGTTTTAGTTTCCAGCGGGTGAAGACAAAATTTATTTCTTTGTCTGAGTTCCAAAAGCCTTGTCCATCTTATCTCCGCCGACTGCATAGATACCTTGCAAAGGTCTGATATATCCTTAGGGTTATTGGTTAGTTTATTAATAACCACTGCTGGCATAAGCAGATCACGTGCAAATATGTTAGCCTGCTGTTCCATAGGGTCCGAGGTGTCAGTTTCGGTATTACGGCAGCAGGTTTCTCCATGGGACAAATGTCCTAAAAGAATATGCCCCAGCTCGTGGGCTATGGTAAATCTTATTCTATGTAACGGTTTTTCATCATTGTAATATATGACAGGCTTATTATTAACCAGCCTGCTATAGCCATCCTCGGTAGGTGAGCTGTGCCTGCTGATGTAATCACTGTCGGAATACTTAATCAGATAAATCCCATAGTGATTAACTATGTCTGCCAAATTAATAGGAAGTGACTTGACATTACATTTAATAAGGACTTCCCATGCCTTATCTCTTGCTTGTTTATAATTGTTGTACAATGTACCAACTCCTTTCTATATAATTATAGAAAGGGGTTAGGCAAATTACATTAGGAGGTTGTTTCCTGATTTTCCATTATATGTCAGTGGGAGGTTTGTAATTTTCAATGTCTGCCTTGTCTGCCTCATCGTCCGACGGTATTTCAAGAGAGGCGTTGCCTCTGGCAGCTACTTTTACGGTAGGAGTCGGTTGCGGATTAATTAAGTTATTTAAAAATTCTACAACCGATTCTCTTTGTTTAATCGACAAGTTAAGATAGTTTTCAATGATTGCATATTCCATATTTGTGAGGTTATATTCCTCTTTTAATTGCTGCAATATGTCTTGCTTGTTCTCGGTGAACATATCACCTTTACCGTAACGTAACCAAACTTCGCTGACATTATACGCAGAACATAATAATTTAATAAAATATTCTTTGACTTCAGCCCTTCCTCGCTCCCAATTATTTATGGCATCGCCAGTGACACCTATTTTTTCTCCGAAAGCAGCTCGGCTTAAACTGAAATAATCTCTTATTTCTTTTATTCGTTCATCCAATCTTACACCTCCTTACAATAATAAATATATCACAGCCTTAGTTGGTTGTCAACCAAATATTGCACGAAAAAAGTAAAAAAATGTGTTGACAACCAAATATGTATGCTGTATAATTGGTTTACAACCAAAAAAGAAGGAGGTATTTATATGGCAAACACCAAAGAAATTGGAAACGAGCTTAGGGAGTTTGTTAATCTGCTCAAAAAGGTTGACGAGCACCAGCAGGCACTTGTACTTGCCTTTGAAAAAGGTATTGAGATAGGCTCTTTGGATAGGGGAGCTTGAGGAGTATCTATATTAAAAATAGTGATTTTATTTTACATTTTAAATGAATTATCTGCTTCTGCGTGGTTACACGTTTATACATAAGCCTATGCTGGGAGATTTTTCGATTGGTAACCAATGTTGTATTTGCAGCTCCGCAGCTGCGGTCCAGCATTAATACTGTCGGATGCGGAGCCTTGGGAGTAGGACAACGTGAATAAAAATACATTATAAAGAGGTGAGATTATGAAAGAATTTAAGATAGGTAACACAACTATTAAATTCAATGGAAGCAAAGCTGTGCAGACCGAGGAAGAGAAAAAAGCTATACTTGACGAGGCTGCTGCTGTTGCAACAAGGAGCATTGTTGATGCCGAATTAAAGAAAATACAGAGTACAGCGTGAGGTACACCAATATGAAACAGATGAAAAAAAGCCCTCAGGCGGCAACCTGGGGGCAGAAACCGAGAAACGGCTCCACAAAAATTATTCAAATTAAGTGTAGCACGTTTCTCCCTAAATGTAAAGGAGGAAAATAAAAAATGATACGAAAAAATATTAAATGTGCTTATTGCGGAAGCCATA
>CALIRN010000173.1 GCA_938042265.1 uncultured Eubacteriaceae bacterium | reverse complement strand
TATCTTTTTCAGAAATTTCACGCATATATTTTCCTCCTTGCTTTAATTAACTTTGCTTATTTTACAACATTACATAAGGTAAATCAAGGGCGTTTTATGCTTGACAAAAAAAACAGCTTATGCTATCATTTTATTATATTATAAAAGGCTATGAAGCAGCCAACAGCCCGTATGGTTACAACACAGAGAGTATTCCGCAGGGTGCAAGGAGTACAGCACATACAAGGGTAAGCTACAGCTGTGGAGCTTTGTCGGGTCAGCCCTACGTTAAAGGGGAAAGAGGCAGGCAGTAATGCTTGTAAATTAAGGTGGTAACACGGGTATTCCGTCCTTTGGGGCAGAGTACCCGTTATTTTTATCAGGAGGATTAAAATGACTGTTTTTGACGAATTAAAGGCAAGAGGTCTTCTTGCACAGCTTACGGACGAGAATGAAATTAAGGAGCTTATCAATAACGGTAAGGCAACCTTTTATATCGGTTTTGACCCTACGGCAGACAGCCTGCATGTAGGCCACTTTATGGCTCTGTGTCTGATGAAAAGATTACAGATGGCAGGCAACAAGCCCATTGCACTTATCGGAGGCGGTACTGCAATGGTAGGTGATCCAACGGGCAGAACTGATATGCGCCGAATGATGACGTACGAAACAATAGCCCACAATTGCGAGTGCTTTAAAAATCAGATGTCACGTTTTATTGATTTTTCCGAGGGTAAGGCACTTATGCTTAACAATGCGGACTGGCTTACAAAGCTTAATTACATTGAGCTTTTGCGTGATGTAGGAGCTCATTTCAGCGTAAACAGGATGCTGACTGCGGAATGCTACAAGCAAAGAATGGAAAAAGGTCTTTCCTTCCTTGAGTTTAACTATATGATTATGCAAAGCTATGACTTTTACACCCTTTTTAAGGATTACGGCTGTAATATGCAGTTTGGCGGTGATGATCAGTGGAGCAATATGCTTGGAGGTACAGAGCTTATACGCCGTAAGCTTGGCAAGGACGCTTACGCAATGACTATTACGCTGCTGCTTAACTCCGAGGGCAAGAAGATGGGCAAGACGCAGTCCGGTGCAGTATGGCTTGATCCTGAAAAGACATCACCCTACGACTTTTATCAGTATTGGAGAAACGTTGCCGATGCAGACGTTCTTAAGTGCTTGAGAATGCTGACTTTTCTGCCTCTTGAACAGATTGATGAAATGGATAAATGGGAGGGCAGCCGGCTTAACAAAGCTAAGGAAATTCTTGCTTATGAGCTTACAGGTCTGGTACACGGCGAGGATGAGGCAAAAAAAGCCGAAACCGCCGCAAAGGCACTATTTGCAGGCGGTGCCGCAGGCGGCAGTATACCTACCACTGAAATCCCAAAAGATGAATATGGTGACGGCTTACAGATTATTGAGCTGCTTGAAAAGTGTGGGCTTATTCCTTCAAGAAGCGAGGGCAGACGTCTTGTACAGCAGGGCAGTGTAAGAGTTGCCGAGGAAAAGGTGGGAGCCATTGATTTTGTTGTTTCTCCCAATTTATTTACTGATGATATTGTGCTTATTCAAAAGGGTAAAAAGACCTTCCATCAGGTTAAACTCATTTGAATATTTAAAGGATTGTCTTGCAGCGACAATCCTTTTTCAGTTTATGGAAGCATTTATTTTTACTCTGAATTAGTCAGTGCTTTTACGATGTAAAATTACAGCATGGCGTAATAAGCATATGCAAATGAGGTCTTTTATTTATTGTATCTTGCCTGCTCATAAAGTATTGTCAGCTCTGTTAAATCCTCCTTTTTTTCAAGTGCGGCACGTATTTCCTCAGGTGTATAGGCTGCAGATAATTTGCGCCTTTTGAAATATCTGTTGACCCTTTTATAATATTTGCGTCTTATGGGATTTTCCGATTTTGCTGCAAATATACCTCTTTTAGGTATGCGTTTAAGGGGCGTAATTTGAGATATGGTGTCATTGTATAAAATACGGCTTTCCCTGTGGGAGTAAAAACCTCTGTAAAGCCTCAGTAAAAACAGGGCTATAAATACAAGTATTATTACAATAACGATGATATTTACCGTATATATCAGTATCTGCTCAAGTATTTCCAGCCAGTGGGGCAAGGTATCCGTTGGTATGTCAACAGCGTCCTGCTTTGGAGCAGCCAAGGGTGAGCCTATCATATCACTGCTGCTGTGTGGCATAAGCGCAATTAAGTAACGCAGTACCGATACAATAAAATGTCCCATTAAAAGCATAAGGTTGCCGAAAGGGACAAACCTGAAAAGCAGAAGTACGGTTAAAAAGCCTGCTATATAAGCAAAAAGAAATTTGTTAGCTAAGCCCGTTATTACCTTTGTTGCCTGCAGCGAGGAGGAGGATGCAAGCTCAAGCTCTGTATTTATACCCTTTAAATGTGTATACAAAATCGAAAGTATAAATACCGCCAATGCCTGACAGTAAATAAAGCTTTTCATCTGAGCTATGTGCAGATAATCGGCAAAAATATAAAAAACTGCAAGAAATACGAGAGGAAAGCATAAAAGCTCAAAGCTGATATGCAGCTTTGATGCATCGTTTGTTCGTCTGCGTACGGAATAGCTGCACAAAAATCCTATAAAAGCGGTGTAAAGTATCTTATGGGGCGTAAGCAGACCTATACTGCAGGTTATCCATGTTAAAATCAAAAACACGTACAGCTTTCTGATTTGAAGCCGCAGAAAATAAAAATACGGCAGTATCGGTATAAATAACAACAGTGTCAGCGGTTCAAAGAGTCTGCCTGACATTGCACTCATTAAAAATGAAAAAGGGATAAGCAGAAGATTAAAATAAAATAAATCCTCTGTCATACTTTCAAAAAATTGCCTTAGCTTTGGCATGGTATCATCTCCTTATGGCAGGGAGCGGCTTGGAGGCACACATACAATTTCCGCTGTATCGGCAGGGGGCGCTGTACGCGGTGCGTCAAAGTCCATTACGGGGAAAAGCCACTTTGCGGCAGCATGGTTTTCCATAATTTTGTTATAAAGGTCAAGTATGGGCATATCAACAGTGGGTGATATAAATACTGCAAAAGAGCTGCTTATTGTATCGGGAATAAGAATATCCACATCTTTACAATGCCGATAGCTGACTCTTGCAAGGCATTCATAAATATGATTAAGCTGTCCGCCCCCTATGCCGCTGCTTATGCGTATTAAATTTCCGGTGGTCTCATCCTCTCCGTTGCAGTAAAGAGCGATGGAAAAGCCCTGTTCAATATAATAATCGGCCAGTGTTGCGGCAAGAGAAATTGCATACTCAAATCTTTCCTCCTCAAAGCGTTCCTTTAACAGCTTAAAGCAGAGTATCAGGGTAATTTCGCCCTTTATTGTGGGGTTGTGAGTATTGGTCATAAGGGTATTTGCATGGGCAGACGCCTTGAAATTAATATCCCTGAAGCTGTCTGAGGAGCTGTATTCCCTTATGCCCGAAAATTCAAAGGGATCGGGATTTATCCATCCGCAGTGAGCAATGGTACCGTCAAGCCTTGAAAGCAGACCTTCAAGCTCTGCTTTATTAAGCAGAGAGGGATATACAGTTACGGCGCAGGGAGTGGGAAAGCTGATGCTGTGCTTGCCGTTAAACAATATACTTGTGCCTATTATCTCAAAGGAACGTACAGGATAATAGCCTCTTTTGGTACATTTAAAGGCAAGAGTGCGTTTAATCTCCTGCCAGCCCATAATACAAAACAGAGCATTTCGGTAAACGTAATCTCCCGTTGCCTTTGTTGTGTCTGCAAACTGCAGTGAAGAGCTTATATGCAGCTTTACCCAAAGCCATGGCAGAGGCAGCAACTTACGGTTTGAAAGTGTTACCTCCAAAGTACATCTGTCACCGACATAGGCAGAAACGGGGGTTATTTTTACCCCTGCATCAAGTTCCTTGCTCCATATACGGCGGTAAAGCTCACCTTCTGCAATAAACAGTATAAAGCCTGTCAGCATAATTATTACTATTTCCATTAAAATTCCCCCCTTAGCCTGCAGACCAGTCCTCTGTGGGAACGGTTACACGGGACAGAAGCTGTTCTGCTATACTAATGGCATAATTCTGCTTATGTCTGTATCCACCGGATAAAATAAGACGGTGGCAGGCAATATAAGGAAATATGAGCTTAATATCCTCAGGTGTAACAAAGCTGCGGCATTTTACTGCTGCATAGGCTCTGGCCATACGTACTGCGGAAAGAATACCTCTTGTGCTTAAACCAAGGGAAACGCCCTCAAAGCTGCGGGTTTCTTCTGCAAGGCTGACTATGTAGGCAATTAAATCGGGGTGAAGGAATATACTCTCACATTCATTTTGAGCGGCTACAATATCCTCAGCGGTGCATACAGCTGTAAGCCTGTCCAGGGCTTTACCTGAGCTGTGGGTATTTATCAGGCTTATATATTCCTCTGAAGTGGGATATCCAAGGGACAGCCTTATCATAAAACGGTCAAGCTGCGCCTCGGGCAGGGGATAAGTACCCTGAGTTTCAACAGGGTTTTGGGTTGCAATTACAAAAAAAGGCGGATTAAGGCTGTAGGTGCAGCCGTCAACCGTAATTTGATGTTCCTCCATAGCCTCCAGCAAAGCAGACTGGGTTCGGGGGGTTGCCCTGTTTATTTCATCTGCAAGGAGGATGTTTGTAAATAACGCACCCCTGCGGAAAATAAATTCGCTTTCCTTAGGATTATAATATGTAATGCCGGTTAAATCTCCCGGCAGAATGTCGGGCGTAAACTGTATGCGTTTAAACTCGCCGCCCACAGAGGCGGCAAGGCTGCGTGCAAGCATAGTTTTGCCGGTGCCGGGCACATCTTCAATAAGCACGTTTCCGCCTGCCAAAAGGGCGGCTGTAACAAGCTCAAGCTGAGTACGCTTTCCAATTATAATCTGTTCGATATTTTTTAAAAGTTTTTGTGACAGCTCCGTTGCTTTCATACAATTACCTCCTTTTTAACACGATTGAATAAGCACCGTTGGATTTTGAGTACGCGGCGTAAGCGGAGTACGTATATCCTTGGCTGATATTTCAATTATAGCATACAGCAGTACTTTTTACTATTAAAATTATTACATTTATCAATATTGGGCAACATATATTGAAAAAAACGATAAAAAATGATATTATAACTTATCGGAGCAAAAAAATGATTTATACTTTTTTGATATGGTAAGTTTTACCTGTATGCAAGTACGGGTTGGTTATGTTGTCCGGTAAAACAGGGCACTGTGTGATAAAAACGAGCACGGTAATCGGAACACAGTTCCGATAATGTAGTTTATAACATCAAAGGAGATTAATATGAGAAGGATAATTTTAATTTTAGCGGCTGCGGCTATGCTTTTAACGGGCTGTGACAGTGAAAATACAGACAAATCGGATAAAAGGCTTACAGCCTGCACCAGCTTTTATGCCATATATGATTTTACACAAAAGGTAGGCGGTGATAAAGTAGAGGTTATAAATCTTGTGCCTACGGGTACGGAACCTCATGACTGGGAGCCAAGCTCTCATGATATGCTTACCGTAAGCAAGGCTGATGTACTTTTTTATAACGGACTTGGTATGGAAAGCTGGATTGACAGCGTTAAGTCCTCAGTAGGTGAGGGTAAAGCTGAATATGTGGAGCTGTCTGAGGGACTTGCGGAGGAAGGTGCCTCAGACCCTCACATCTGGCTTGATCCACAGAGAGTTATTGAAATAACAAACAGAATAGAGTCGGTACTGTCCGAAAAGGACAGTACAAATGCAGACTATTACAGGCGGAATGCAGATGCTTTTATTGCACAGCTTACAGAGCTTGATAAAACCTATTCGGAAACACTTTCACCCTACGGGGGCAAAAGCATAGTTGTTTCTCACGAGGCATATAGCTATTTATGCAAAAGATATGGTATTGAGCAGGTTGCGGTTGAAGGTGTAATTCCACAGTCGGAGCCGTCTCCTGAACAGATGAAGAATATTATTAACTATATAAATGAGAATGATATAAAATACATTTTCTTTGAGGAGCTTTTAAGCCCAAAGGTAGTGCAGACAATTGCTGATGCTACCGGA
>CALIRN010000172.1 GCA_938042265.1 uncultured Eubacteriaceae bacterium | reverse complement strand
AAATAAAAAAGGATGCAGCCGAAGCTGCACCCAAACAACAATAAAAATCATTACCCTTAAAGGTAACATATATATTATACAACACATTAGCATTAATTTCAATGAAAACTTTATCAATTTCCAAATCCCACAAAATTTGACATAATATTATTATACAAAATGTATAAAATGAGAAATATTGTTGTTACAACCGTAAAAGAAACCATATTCCCCACATCTGCGTATATAATATCCATATGCACATCTTTCACATTTTATCTTTTTATCCATAAGTAACCTCCTTCCGACCGTTTTATCAGGGTGTTTTTTCATATATTACTTATTTAGTCCAAATAAGCTCCTGACCTTGTCCCTGCGATCAAGTTGTTTCTTACGCTTTGCAAGAGCTTCATTAAGCTTGGTATAAGCGTATTCCTCGGAAATTCCATGTCCACCACGGTGTTTTTCGGTTTCATAGTTGTACTTTATATCCTCATAGATTTCAAAGTTAAGCTTCATTCGGGTAAGCTGTTGTTGCTCTGATTGCTTAATAGTTTTAAGCTTTTCAAGCATAGCATTTAATTCTTTTAAGCTTGAAGTTCCGAACTGTTCTTTAGCAGCTTCCATTTGCCTTACACCATAATTATATTTATTAATGTTGCTATTGTAAGTATCTAAGGCATCTTTACGATCATCAGCTGACATATTTACAAAATCATCGTTTTTATACCAACCTACCAATGGTTTATATGTCCAGTACATATTTATTGCTTTAATAGCCTTTACAACTTCCCTCATTTGAGCATTAATGTTTTCAACTTTTTTATTTTGAGCATTAATATTGTTTTTTTCCTCGTAGTATTTGTCTAAAAAGAAAGCATACTCTACAACGGAACCGTTTCCCTCTCCATTCATAATGTTTTCTATAATCCAGTTTTCTGCCCTTATTTTAGCATTCATATTTTCACCGGCAGCCCAATTAGCTAACGGTCCGTCAAAGTCTGTTGGGTCAATAACCCTACCGATTTTCTTTGCCTCCATCTCCTCATACTCCTCTCTGAATTCAAACCTGAACCTTAAAACCTCCTCGGTATAATGATAACCTAGCGACTCGCTTCGGATAAATCTTTCCTGATTTTCGCCTTTAAAAGCTAAGTGCTTACCCTCTTTAACCTCGAAGTTTTTTCGCCTCATATCCTCTAAAAATTCCTCATAGGTTTTTGCTTTTTTTAAAGAGGCATCCATCTCAGCTCTTAAAATTTTACGTTTGGATTTTACAATAACCTTATCATCGTATTTGTTCCTTCGGTGAAATCGAGGCTCTTTATTAAGGCTTTCAATTCTGTGTTTAATACCTGCTTCGGTATAATCCAATCCAATGGTAGACGAACGGTAGAAACGCTGCATATCATCATTTTTAAATGATATATGCTTACCAAGTTTTATGGTGTACCCTGCGTTTTGCATATAATTAATAAAATCGGAAAAATCATTTGAAGCATTGATTGCATCATCAATAGTATTTCTTAATTGTACCCTCAAAGGTCGCTCTTTTCGGTTAATAACACTTAAGCTGTTTTCCCTGCACAAATCATCACTTATGTTCTGAAGCTTTGCCAAACTTGTCTTGTTACTGTTTAATTTATGATAATCTTTAAAATTTACAGAACACAAAATGATGTGGTTATGTATATGCTCTCTATCAATATGTGTTGCAATAACATACTGATAATCAGGATACATTCTTTTCATTAATTCCTTACCAATTTCAAGAGCTTTTTCAGGAGTAATATTATCCTTTGGTGAAAAGCTTTGATAGATATGCCAAGCTAAATTATTTCCTTTTTTAATAACTTCTTTTTCTCTTGTAAATGCAAAATCTTTCACAGCATACTTGGGTGTGCAGTAATAACTGTCAATATAAAGTCCATCGTTTGTCTTGTTGTCCTTTGTAATATATTTTATCGAATTACTTAAATGGGTATCTCCTTTAATTGGTTCTATGGATACTCTAGCCACATTATTCACCTCCCCTAACTGTTTCTTTGAGGCAATATAATCTGTCTAAATATTCATTTATATAATTCAACTTTTGTAATATTTCTTCAAGGTCTTTTTTCTGTACATTGTCAGTTTGATTTACTTTTTTTGCTATCTGATTTATATTGTTCCCAACTCTGTTAATTTCGTAAGCAAGTTTAGACATATTGCTTGTGTCGAGATTATAAGCCTGTCCATATTTAAGAACCATTCTTATAAATTCACTCATATTGTCCATACCGATGCTTAACATTCTTTCTTTTAGTTTTGCTTTTTCCTCCTCTGTTACCATTACATATAATCTTTTATTTCTATATCTTGCCATAATTTTTCACTCCTTTAAAAAATAATTTTGATTTGAAAAATCAACAGGGGGCTTGGGGGATTTCCACCAAATAGGTCTTAGGGCATTGCCCTAACAAGCGGAAGTGTGTACGCACACTTCCTATGCTTGCAAATTAATAAAAACACATAAAAATCGGCTTTACCCTGTAAAATTTTTTCAAAAAAACGTTTTTTCAAAGAAGCATTTTTAAATCAAAAATACACACATCTACATAATATCTTTTTTCCCTATATTTGTCAAATACTATTGACAAATATTATTATTTAATTTACAATTACAATGAAAATACATACTATAAAGGAAATTTGGATTTTTACATCTGACGGTGAAAAGCAACACCGATACAAAACGTGAGGCGAAGCATAGCCAAAAGTACATCAGATTAGAATGGCATAGAATATGCAAGGAAGCTGTCCCCGCTGAATGCAAACAAGCAGCTATCATATCAGGCTAAAAAGATATGAAGGGTTATTTTAGATTTTATCAAGTTTGTACCGCTAAAAAAACAAAAAATTTTTACTTGTGATTTCAAAAGTACCATTGCAATTTGTCATTTTTCGTTATATAATTTTTATTGCTGACTACTTGTTATTGTTGTTTCAGGAGGAATTTTTATGAATGAAAAAATAACTGCCCTTTATTGTCGCTTATCGCGCGATGATGAATTGCAGGGCGACAGTAACAGTATTTTAAATCAAAAAATAATATTAGAAAAATATGCAAAAGACAACCGGCTGACCAACTGTCAATTCTACGTTGACGATGGTTATACAGGTGTTACATTTGAACGACCCGGATTTCAAAAAATGATAAACCAGCTGGACAACATTTCCACAATAGTTGTAAAAGATATGTCAAGATTTGGGAGAAATTATATTCAGGTAGGATACTACACCGAATTGATTTTTCCTGAAAAAAACATAAGATTTATTGCAATAAATGATGGCGTTGACAGTACAAAAGGCGTTGATGATTTTATTCCATTTAAGAATATTATGAACGAGTGGTATGCCAAAGATACCTCTCGAAAAATAAAGGCAACTCTTAAAGCCAAAGGAGAAAGAGGAGAACCTCTCAGCAGCCATCCACCATACGGATATTTAAGACAGACCGACAATCCAAATCAATGGATTGTTGATGAAGAAGCTGCCGCAGTTGTAAGAAGAATTTTTGATTTGTTTAATAAAGGCGTTGGCACATTACAAATAGCAAGCATACTAACAGCGGAGCATATTTTAAATCCGACAAGCCATAAGCGTGCATTAGGTTATAATACAATATCCAAATTGGAAAATGATAGATTTTGGTACGCAAATACTGTTGCTATGATTTTAGACAACAAGGCTTATATTGGCTGTACGGTAAATTTTAAAACATACCGCAAATCATTTAAGGATAAAAAAACCTACTATAACGATGAATGTAATCAAATGGTTTTTGAGGGTACTCATAAACCCATAATTGACAAAGATACCTTTGAGCTTACACAAAAGCTTAGAGGAAATCGCAGATTAAGAAATCGGCATAACGATACACCTGATTTATTTTTGGGAATGATCTTCTGTGCCGACTGCGGTCGTAAAATGTACCAAAGGAGAAAAGAAGACCCTAGAAAAAATGTTTACCTTTGCTCAGCCTATAAAAACAGGTATCCTTGCTCAATGCATTATATCAGAGCTGTAACACTGACAGGTAAAATTTTTGTTGCCATAAAACAGTTGGCAAGCTGTATTGATGCGAACGAAGAAAAGTTTGTTGAAATGATTAAAGCTGATAAGCAATTAAATAACGACCATATGCTCTCGCTGCTTCAAGATGACTTGCAATCGAAAAGCCAAAAGGCAGCTGAGCTTCAAACAATTTTGAAAAGCTTGTATGCAGATAAAGCAAAGGGCGTTATAAGTGAGGAATCATTTAATCAGCTTTACAGTTTGTATAACGATGATTATATACAAATTCAAAATGATATTTCTGAAATCACAAGCAAAATTGATGCCATTAATACACAGCATATTAATATCCAAAAATTTATCCAAAAAGTCAAAAAGTATGCTGAAGTGCAAGACAAATCAGAGCTGACTGTTGAAATGCTGAATGAACTGTTTGAAAAAATAATGGTTCACGAAGCAATCGGCAGGGGTAAAGCCCGAACTCAGCAGGTCGATTTGTACTGGAATTATGGCATCGGCTTAATTGATTTACCAAATCTAAAAACACAATGCATTTTTTAGCCCCTATTAAGGCTATTTTGCAATTTTATCTTTTAATCGATTAAATATAGCACTAGGGTCAAAAAAATAAAATTTGACCCTTTCTAAGCTAAAAAATAGGCTATATTTTCTTGTACCCTTATTATATCTAAATTTGTTCCCTACGAAATATTACCATATGCTAAAATACTTAACAACAATAGAAATTAATTGGGAGGTTTGCTATGAAAAACAGAATTGAACAGCTGTGTAAGGAAATTGGTCTTACCCAGTAGGAAACTGCTGACAGGCTGGGGGTATCCAAGGTTGCCGTGATATGCGTTACGAGCCTGACGGCAGGGAAATTGCATTTGACGATGCGGTTATTGACGGTCTGCTTGAAAAGTGCGGGCTTGAAATTGTGGGGAAGTATGATTACGATACGGTTCTGCCGCCGAAAGAGGAGAGTGAGAATATTGTCTATGCGGCGAAAAAGGTCAAATAGTATGCTGTTATTTGAAAAATGGCTCTTACCTTTGATATTGACGATGTTAATTTTGTTAGGCGGATGTTCGGAAAGCAATTCCGATACAAGCAATGAGATTTGCGGAAAATGGGTTGAAGAAAATATAATTGATGGGCTTCCCGAATGGCAGCTTATGATAACCGAGAGCGAAATTACGGTTTATCAGGGTCAGTATATTTGGACACTAAATGCCGAATACGCAGTGACCGATGATATAATAACGGGCATAAGTCACCCTATAAAGCCATACCTGCATCTGGAGATTCACAGAGATGATGACGGCTATTTGAGAATTTATGGTATTACCCTAAAAGCCGAAAGCGGAGAGCATTATGTCCGTCATATATATGTTAAAGCCGCTGATGCGGCTTCAGCGGGAGGAGTAAACAATGAACAGACAGCAGGTATTTGACTGTGTACTGGAAAAATACGTCAATAAAATAATATTGGGCAGCAAGAAAATTATTTTCATTCCAAACATTATGATAGAGGAGGTTTAGGCTAAGTTTTGTGAATTATGTATGTTTTTTATATAAAGGACACCTCTAAAAACAGTAAATATAACGAAAGTATATAACTTTTAAATTATGATGGCTAAAGGTGTTGACTTATAACTGCAAATATGATACATTAGTAATATGAAATAAAAGGTACACTATCAATATGGGCAAAGTTGCCGAAAGGCAGTGACGCAAAGCCAGATGGGTCTAAGGTCTTGTGACTATGACAGCCGGTTGCCTGCTTTTGCAGATGATGGGTATTTATATTCCACATTAAAAGAAAGGTTCATATTTGAAGTGACCAAAAACTATCTTATAAGAAAGAAGGATTTGGTTATGAAAAAGATATTATTGGCAGTTATGACGATTACGGCAGTTATGCTTGCGCCTGCATCTTTATTTGCGGCAGAAGCAGTCGTACCTGCAACATCAGCCGTTGTACAACCTGCGGAAAGGGATTCGAATACTGTTATGGTTACCGTTAACGGTATGGAAATGACACAGGCTCAGGCAAGACTTATAATTATTCAGAATATTAAAAATCATAGGCAGATGACTCCGGAGGAAATGGTGGCTTATATTAATAATCTTGAGGCAAATGCAAATAATAAGTAATACGTCAATATTTAATCTCCGGATAATTGATTATTCAATTATCCGGAGATTTTTGTATATGAGATTTTTATTTGGAGCACTGCTTTTTGACTTGAATTAATCATTGTTTAAATTATATCGTAACTGCGTTACGATTGCTGTGCTTGTTTACCTCGAAAGCGCCCTGTTTCACAAATCAATATAACCTCCAAAAAAGGATAAATTATTTTTTGACTCCGGTAAGTTATATTATCGGAACATTGTTCCGATTGTGTCTTGCTGAAACAATCCACAGATTTACTCCGTAAATCAATATAAATCCAGCCTTTAGGCAAGCCTAAAGGTAACTTATCATCGTCAAAAACAAATAAATTTGTTTTTCCTCCAATAAGTTATATTACGTAATCGTCACCGCTTTCTGCATCGGCAATAATATCGGCAAGAGTTATGTTGTCAACCACATTGTTTATTGCATCCCCCAGTTTTTTCCAAACAGGCAGGGTTATGCACTCACCGCAGCGCGGACATGTATTAACCTCATCCTCCAGGCAGGCAATAGGTGCAAGGCTGCCCTCAGTAAGGCGCAGTATCATACCAACCGTATAATTTTCGGGAGCCGAGGAGAGCTTGTAACCGCCCTTTGAGCCACGTACACCCTTAACATAGCCTGCCCTTACGAGGATATTTATTATCTGTTCAAGGTATTTAAGTGACACATCCTGTCTTTCCCCAACCTGCTTAAGAGGAATATATTCACCGTTATTGTTAATGGCAAGGTCCAGCATAAGCCTGAGAGCGTAACGTCCTTTAGTAGAAACCTTCATTAAGGCACCTCCTTTTATATTATTATATCCTATATTACCTAGTGAGTCAATAGGTTTTATGCAGTAATCGGGCTTTTTTCCATTTGTCGGAAATTTAAGTTTTTTTTAAAAAAATTAATAAAAACTCTTTTAAACTTACTTTTTTAATGTTATAATATCGTAATGGATTAATGGAATGCATAGTAAACTTGAGAGGTGCTGTAGTTTAATGGAGCAGTTAGTTATACGTGGTCAGCGCAGGCTTAAGGGTGAGGTTCCCATAAGCGGTGCTAAAAATGCAGTTGTTGCAATTATACCTGCGGCTATTATGTCAAAGGGTATTTCCATAATAGAAAATTTACCTTGTATAGAGGATGTTACAAGTTTGGTAAATACACTTAACTCATTGGGTGCGGTTTGTGAGTTTTTGGATGATCAGACCCTTAGAATTGATGCCACCAACGTCAATTCATGGGAGGCTACGGATGAATCGGTGCGTAAAATAAGAGCCTCCTATTATCTTATGGGAGCTTTGCTTGGCCGCTTTAAAAAAGCGGTTGTTGCTACTCCAGGCGGCTGTAACTTTGGCTCAAGACCGATTAATTTGCACTTAAAGGGATTTAAGGCTATGGGTGCGACTGTTGTCGAGGAGCAGAACGGTGAAATTATCAGGCTCAGTGCGGAAAGGCTCCACGGAGCAAATATATTCCTTGATACGGCTTCAGTAGGCGCTACAATCAACCTTATGATTGCCGCATCAATGGCAGAGGGAACAACAGTTATTGAGAATGCGGCTAAGGAGCCTCATATTGTTGACACGGCAAACTTTCTTAATATGATGGGTGCCAAAATCAGAGGTGCAGGTACGGATGTCATTAAAATACAAGGGGTTGAGCAGCTTAACAGTGCCGAATATATGATTATCCCCGACCAGATTGAGGCAGGTACCTATATGATAGCCGCTGCTATCTGCGGAGGTGACGTTACCGTTAAAAATATTATACCAAAGCATATGGACTCTCTTTCCGCCAAGCTTGAGGAAATGGGCTGTCGTATTGTTGAGGGTGACGATTATATAGAGGTGTTTTCCGACGGAAACCTTAAGGCGGTTAATGTTAAAACAATGACATATCCGGGTTTTCCCACGGATTTACAGCCGCAAATGTCTGCCCTTCTGGCAAAGGCAAATGGTATAAGTACCCTTACTGAAAATGTATGGGAAAACCGTTTTCAGTATGTAAATCAGCTTCGACGTCTTGGATGTGATATTTCCATTGACGGCAGGGTTGCAACTATTAACGGTGTTGACAGCTTTGTGGGCAATGAGGTTAACGCAACCGATTTGCGTGCCGGTGCGGCGCTTGTAATAGCAGGTCTTGCGGCAAAAGGTGAAACACGTATTGGTAATGTAAAATACATAGACAGAGGCTATGAGAAGATTGAGTTTAAGCTCCGTTCCATCGGTGCTGATATTGAAAGAATAAGGGTGGACAAATGAGGCTGGAGTTTGCAAGTATAGCCAGCGGAAGCAGCGGCAACTGCATTTATGTTGCCTCAGGGCATACAAGGTTGCTTATTGATGCGGGGCTTAGCGGAAAACGTATTGAGGCAGGGCTTGGGGAGCTTTCCCTTACAGGCTATGATATTGATGCCATGCTTGTGACTCATGAGCATAACGACCATGTGGACGGTGTAGGCATTATGTCAAGACGATATGATATACCGGTTTATGCTACTGAGGGTACCTGGGCAAATATGCCCGAAAAGGTAGGAAAAATAAAGCCCGGCAATAAAAATGCCCTTTATAGCGGTGAAACCCTTATTATAAACGACCTTTGCATAAAGCCGTTTGATATACCCCATGATGCCGCACAGCCTGTGGGCTACACAATAACCGATGGTGTTGAAAAGATAACTGTTGCAACAGATATAGGTCATATAACAGATGAGGTTAAAGAGAATATAAAGGATAGCAGTATACTGCTTATCGAAAGCAATCATGATGTGGACATGGTTAAGAGCGGGCCGTATCCGTATCAGCTTAAGCAAAGGGTTTTAAGTGATTTTGGGCATTTAAGCAATGATAACTGCGGCAAAATGCTTAAGGAGGTTATTTCGCAGCGCCTTAAGTATGTATTTCTGGGTCATCTTAGTAATGAAAACAATACACCCCTGCTTGCCTTTGAAACGGTAAAAAGCACTTTGGAAAACGAGGGTATTGTAATTGGCGGAGATATAAATATGTATGTTGCACCCAGATATGGGGTTAAAAGGCGTGTAAGCATTTAACCGACAGAGTAATCCCTGACTTTTAAGCTGCGGGAGCTTGTATTTCTGCCTGGATGCAGAGGTATCTGTATGATGCTGCAGGTTATAAATTATAACAGAATACCGTGAAACACGGATTTTAATTGTTTACATAATATATTTATTGAGTCACTGCCGCCTAACGGCGGCTTTTTATGTATACAAAAAAGGCTGCCGCAATCTGCGGCAGCCTTAAAAAACCTGCTATAGGCTTTGAAGCATTTCTCTTACGAGCTGACTTACAAGCTTGTTATCGGCACGGCCTTTGGTTTTACCCGTAACAACACCCATAACCTTACCCATATCCTTAGGTGAGGCAGCGCCTGTTTCGGCAATAGCTGCGCTGATAATCTCCTTAATTTCATCTGCTGAAAGTTGTTCAGGCAGATAAGCTTTAAGGATATCAATTTTTTTGTTAGCCTCATCAACAAGGTCACCTCTGCCGCCCTTTTCAAAATCGGGGATGACATCGCTAAGCTTTTTAATTTCCTTAGTAATTACTTCGGTCACCACTGCATCATCAGCTTCAATTTTTTTGTCCTTTTCAATCTGTAAAACGCCTGCACGCACCATCTGGACAATTTCCTTTTTAGTGGTATCCTTGTCCTTCATTGCCTGCTTAAGGTCATTAAAAAGCTGATCCTTTAAAGACATATTATCATATCCTTTACATAAAACAATAGTTAAAGTATAAAAAACTGTCAATTTTACGGAAACACTGATTTGAGAACTGATTTTTTCTGAAAAATCAGTTAATTCCGTTGGATTTTTGAACTGAATTAGTCAATGTTTTATTAGTTATACTTACGCTTTCTGGCAGCTTCAGACTTCTTCTTACGCTTTACGCTAGGCTTATCATAATGCTCTCTCTTACGAACCTCGCCCATAATACCTGCTTTAGCACAGTTTCTTTTAAAACGACGAAGTGCGCTATCAAGAGATTCATTCTCTTTTACTCTAACCTCAGACACGAATTTCCCTCCCTCCGGTTTACCTTTTAAGTGCACACCCTAGCTAATTGGTGCGCCGACACCGGGCTGTCTGATTATATTAAAAAACCATAGTATTTCAGTATCGTGCACACCCTATGGAGGGGAATTTACTTGTTAACCACAAATAAAATAGCACACTATAAGATTATACACAATAAAATTGAAAACGTCAACCTCAATATAAAAATTTTTCAAAATTTTGCATATAATAAACCGATTAATAAAAAATTGTACGCAATTAAAAGGGCATTTTTTAGTCAGGTAGATTATTTTGTCAGTTAAAAGCTTAATTAATTTGTAAATATTTTAACAGGCTTTTGGGTGTATAATGATTTTATAAACATAAGAAGGGGAGAGTTTATTATGAGCAGAAGAAGATACAAAAAACGCAGGACCTTCGGACTTGTCATACCGCAAAGCTTACGACAGAAACAAATATTTGTTATTCTTTGCTTTTTTCTATTTTTGCTGATAGTATACAATGTAGTAGGTGCAGTGCGTACCATGGATTTTGAAAAATATTACGGTACGGACGGCATACTTTACATTAACATAGCCAAAAACACACGGGCACAGCCTTCAGACATAAAATATGAAAACGGTGAAATTTATTTGCCCTTTGAGCTTGTTAAAGAGTATATTGATGGAAACATTTATCGTTCCGAGGAAAAGGACAGGATTATAATTACCACCGATGACAGTGTAATACGTATGCGTTCCGAAAGTAATGAGGCCTACCTTAACGGCAATTCAATGGAGCTGAATATGCCAATTTATGATACGGACTATCTGCCTGCTTCGGTACTGGAGCAGTTTTATCCTGTTTATTTTAGCTACAGCGCCCAAAACAACACTGTTACCATGAGCTATACCGACAGTGAAAGCTGCAGTGCTGTATTAAAAAAATCGGCTTATTTGAAATATGAGCCTACAAGAGGCTCTCTGCGTGTTAAAAAGCTTAAAAAGGGAACAGTCGTTACGGCCGTTTCCGCAGAGGACAAATATACTCTTGTGTCTACAGATGAAGGACTTTGCGGCTACCTTCTTACCTCTGCACTTAAGGATATCAGGACTCTTGAACCGACAATAATACAGCCGGAACCAAAACAGCTTTGGAAATGCACCAACGGTAAGGCTAATATTATATTTGATCAGGTAACAAACAGTACGGCAAATACTGATTATGAACGTATACCGCTTCATGAGGGTGTTGACGTTATCTGTACCACATGGTTTTCATTTGAAAATACCAATGGTGATATACGCAACCTTGCGGACAGAGCCTACGTTGATAGGGCGCATGAAAAGGGCATAAAGGTATGGGGTCTTATAACGGATAACTTTGACAGCTCCGTTTCCCATGCGGTATTATCAGATGCAGATACAAGAGAGCACGTAATAAAGCAGCTCCTTGCCTACAGCTCCCTTTATAACCTTGATGGTATCAATATTGACTTTGAGTCGGTACAAACAGATGACGGAGATCTTTTTGTGCAGTTTATAAGGGAGCTTGCACCCATGCTTCACAACGAGGGTATTACCCTGAGCGCCGACTTTTTTGTGCCAAAGCCATGGACCTATCATTATAACAGAGGTAGATGCGGTGAGGTATTGGACTATGTAATAGTTATGGGCTACGACCAGCACTATGCAGGCTCGGCTACGGCAGGCTCAAATGCAGAGATTTCATGGTCAAGAGAAGCAATTACCGCAACCCTTGCACAGGGAGTGCCTGCAGAAAAGCTTATACTTGGTATACCTTTTTATACAAGAGTGTGGACAATCGAAAATTCAACGGGAGAGGTTTCCCAAAAGGCCATGGGTATGAAGGGTGCAAAGGATTTTATGACCGAAAAAGGCGGTATAATAAAATGGCTTGACTCGGCAGGACAAAATTATGCAGAGGTAGCAGACTCCGTAAATACCTACAAATGCTGGTTTGAGGACGCTGACAGTGTAAGGCTGCGTCTGGGGCTTGTAAAGGAATATAATATAGTAGGCACCGCCGCATGGAAAAGCGGTATGGAAACAGACGATATATGGGGTATTCTTAAAGAGTGCCTGAAGGAATAAATATAAAAGCTTTAAAGCCAAAATTTGCTTATCGGTAAGTTTTGGCTTTAATTTTGGTTAATAAAAAATTAAAAAATAATTTTTGGCAGTAATTGGCAGTTTTTATATGTTATAAATAAATTACATCAAGGTACCAAGATGAAAATAAAAATAAAAAGGAGTAATTTTATGGCTAGAGAATCAAAAATAAATTTATTAAGAAATTCGAGCGGATTATTAGAAACTGATTTTTGGACACATACCGGGTTATCGCTTGATACGTTAACAGGCGATGTTGACAACAATGTTAAAAAAGGTGTTGGAACAGGTTGTGTTTTAGTATTGGAAAACAGTGGTAACAGCGCAGTTTTTGCTGATTCCAACAGCTTTAAGGTAAAACCAAATACGGCGTATAATATAAGCGGTTATTATTATGTTGGATTAAACTGTTCAGGTATAAATATTCAAATAAAAGGGGTTGAGGACGGCTCAAGTACAATATTATGTGAAGATACCACTTATTCAAGCGGTAATTATAAATATTTTTCAACCAATGTGACTACATCTGCCAGTGCCAAAAGCGCATATATAGAAATATCTAACTTAGGCGGAGGTTCCGGTAAAAAGGTATATTTTGGACAAATAATGGTGCAGGAGGGCACGTCTGACATTGGTTGGATGCCAAATCCCAACGAGATTGCTGACAATAGTGTCAGGATTAACGGAAACGAAATAGTTGGTCCTTATAAAAGTTCTGACGGTCAATATAAGACAAATATAGAAGAAGGTATAATATATATTACCAACAACGATAAAAATGGGCTTATGATGAGGGGTGACCAAACTGCGGGAAGAGTTAGTATTTATAAAGACGGCAGTTTAGTTGGTGATATTTCAATGTCTGAAAATTATGGTACAGATGCCTTTGAGGTTCATAGTGAAAAAAGCTGTCCTCTTGCATTATCAAATAATAAAGGTGCATATTTCCTATTATCCGGCAACAATATTTATTATAATGGCAACCTTGTCAGTGGCTCAGATTTACGTATGAAAAAGGATGTATCGGATATTGACAAAAATATTGCATTATCGGTAGTTAAGGGCATTAATCCGGTAGAATTCAGGTACAATAGCCTAGATAATAGCAAGCATTTGGGGGTTATTGCACAAGATTTGGAGGCTGTTTTAAATGACTGCGGAATAAATACGAAAGATTATTCAATAATTAAAATTGATGAAAATGGCAATTATTCCGTAAATTATATTGAAATAATACCTTTGCTGATTAAGTCCGTTCAATCTTTGCAGGAACAGGTTGAAAATTTAAGCAGATAAAAGTTATTTAACCTACCGAGCAGGGGGTGTCGCATAGGATTAATAAATTGTAAACAACTCATATAATTTGCACAAAAAAATCGGCTTTGTTGTTTTTACAAAGTCGATTTTTATATGTTTTGCACAATTGGCTTCATAGAAATTTGTAATTTGCGACAGCCCCTTATTCGACAGACTGAGGCATTGTAAAATGCCGTAGCTTATGAGTACGTAACGTAAGTGGAGTACGAATATCTTCGACAGCCAAAATTTGTAAAAAAGCAAATTTTGGCTTTATTTATTATATTTTTGTAAGTGCAAACAATTTTTGATTGATTTTTTCACTTTATATGGTATACTTAAAATATAGTGTAAATTATTTAAATATAATGAGGGGAAATGTATATGTCAATAATAATTTCAGTAATTGTACCCTGTTATAATGAAG
>CALIRN010000171.1 GCA_938042265.1 uncultured Eubacteriaceae bacterium | reverse complement strand
GCATATTTTACCATTTTTAACCATTTATTAATGTGCAATGTATTTCACATTTAATTATTATCAAGGCATTTTGGCACCTTGGCAATATGCTTTGGCAATGTGATACATATTTCACATATAGCTGTTTTTTATATTATTTTTGCATTGTGAAACGTATTGCATATTTTACCATTTTTAACCATTTATTAATGTGCAATGTATTTCACATTTAATTATTATCAAGGCATTTTGGCACCTTGGCAATATGCTTTGGCAACGTGATATATATTTCACATATAGCTGTTTTTTGTATTATTTTCGCATTGTGAAACATATCGCATATTTTACCATTTTTAACCATTTTATAATGTACAATTTATTTCACAAACGAAAATTGCAATAAAAAATAACCGAAAAATACAAATAAATATCCCCCGCTAAAAAAACGGGGGATATCAAGCTGTCAATAAATTGGTATGTTATTATCAATCGGCTAACAAAGAAATTGTCGTTCTTGCCTTTTTAATTTTCTTGTTCCGCATAATTTTCAAAATATCGTTTACATATTTTTTTGGCACCTCAACGGTTGAGTAATCCTCATAAACCTGTATTTGACCAAGTGCACTGCCCGAAATACCGCACTCTCCCGCTATCGCTCCAACAATATCCTTTGCACGGATACTCTTTTTGGAGCCTGCATTTATTTTCAGCACCACAACAGCGTCAGGGTCGGAAAGGGTGTCATTCATATCAGCGTCCCCCTCCTCATTATAAAGTACCAGCTTCATAAGGGCAGCAGCAATATCCATTGAGCTTATATCCTCGTCCATAAGCTGCTCCACCATAGCCGTATATTTTGCAAGGTGATTTTCCGCAATGGTATTTCTTACTCTGTCAAGAAATTCGTTTACTCTGCTGCGCTCAATATCTGAAAGTGACGGCAGCCTGCCAAGCTTTATTTTACACCCTGCATACTCCATAATCTCACGCAGCTTGTAAATATCCCTGCCTACAACAAAGGAGAATGCCATACCCTCTTTACCTGCTCTGCCTGTTCTGCCAATACGGTGTACATAATATTCCTCATCCTGCGGTATATCGTAATTTATAACCATAGACACATTCTCAACATCAATCCCTCTTGCGGCAACATCTGTTGCAACCAATATTTCAATAGTACGTGAACGGAATTTTTTCATAACCGCATCTCTCTGGCTCTGCTTCATATCCCCATGCAGCCCCTCTGCAAAATAACCCCTGGATTGAAGCACCTCCGCCAAATCATCAACCCGCTTTTTTGTGTTGCAAAAAATTATGGTAAGCTCGGGATTATACATATCCATAAGCCTTGACACCGCCTCCGGCTTTGTTTTCTCCTTAATTTCAAAATAAGTTTGAGTAATTTCAGGCACCGTCAGTTCCCTTTTAGCTACCTTAACAAACCGTGGATTTTTCTGATAGGTTTTTGCAAGCTGCTTTATTTCCCCCTGCATTGTGGCGGAAAACATCACCGTCTGTCTTTCCTCAGGCATCTTTGCAAGTATTTTTTCAATATCCTCACGGAAGCCCATATCCAGCATTTCATCAGCCTCGTCAAGCACTACAAAGCGTACCGTGCCAAGCTTAAGGGTATGTCGGTTAATATGGTCAATAATTCTGCCCGGTGTACCGACCACTACCTGTACTCCGCGTTTCAGGGCTGCAATTTGTCTGTCAATGGGCTGACCGCCGTAGATTGGCAGCACCTTAATACCGTCACGGTATTTCAGCAGCCGCCTAAGCTCCTCACAAATCTGTATCGCAAGCTCTCTTGTAGGCGACAAAATTACAGCCTGCAGACGGGAATCCATGGGGTCGATCATTTCAAGACAGGGTATGCCAAAGGCTGCGGTTTTACCCGTACCCGTCATGGACTGACCGATTACGTCCCTGCCGTTTTTTAAAAGAGCTATGGTTTGGGATTGTATGGGTGTTGCCTCCTCAAATCCCATATCCTGTATGGCACGCAGGGTTTCGGG
>CALIRN010000170.1 GCA_938042265.1 uncultured Eubacteriaceae bacterium | reverse complement strand
TATAATACCTATAGATTTAAGCAAAGGGGAAAGATTTTTTATGTATAATATTTTATTTATCATCTTCGCGAAGCTGTACAAAGGATACACCATAGTCGCTTAAAGGCTCCTGCTGTATAACACTGCCGTGATGAACCTCCTGAACGCCGTATTTCCAACGCTCCTTTTTGTCCTGATATTTAAGGTTGCCAAGCTCAAGGTTAGTAAGAAACTCAAACATATCCACAACATCCTTACCGCCAAAAAGCTTTTTATACCAAAAACCCTCAATAGTCCAGTCGCTTGAAGGCTCTACATTGGTGCGCTTACCTGTCAGACCCTCAACTTTGCTATATACCTGTTTTTTCTGATTAAGATAGTATTCCGTACCATCAATTAATCTGACTATGATATACTTAGCCATATAAAACACATCCTTCCAATATATTCCTGGCGTGGGAATGATATAATTCATTCCTCGTTAATGATATTATAGCACATTTGACAAAATAAATAAAATAAAAAATTAACAAAAAACAAAATTGTTCAATAGATACAAAATTATATGGGTTGTAGGTTACTTTTTGGTTCGTAATACACAAAAAGATATATTTATTAATACAAAAAGCGGAGAATATCTCCGCTTTAAAGTAAATTAGTCTAAAACTATCTCATTTATGGGTGTATCAGATGAAAAATCCTGAATTTCAACAACGGTTAAGCCCGTTTTATATTCAATAATTGCGGTTTTCGTTTCCGCATCCCAGTCAACCTTAGCGCCGATTGCTTCGCCTACTGCTCTTAAAGGAAGCATAAAGCGTGAGTCGATTATCTGCTGAGGCACTTCAGGAGTTACCTGGTTGCCATTTACCGTAAAGTAGATGTTGCCCATTGTCATTGATACAACGGAGCTGCCTCTTGTAAGGGTAGCGGTTTTTGTGTTTGCGTCATAATCAACGGTATAACCAAGCTGTTCAAACACACCTCTTACAGGTACGAGAGTACGTCCCTCAACTATTACCGCCTGGGCGTCTATAATATTGCCGTTTACCTGAACCTGTGCTGCCAAAGCAGGTGTTGCCATCATAACCGCCGCAATGGCTGCTGCTAAAAACTTCTTCATTTTTTATCCCCTTTCGATTTGCTTTTTTTATCACATTCCACTATAACGGAAATCACCTTTTCCACACCCTTGGATTGTGAGGAGTTTTCCATAGTGGAAATATACCTTATCCTGTTATTATATAATGAATTTATTTCTTTTGCAAGTGTATTACCGTTAAGCTCATCCTCTTGGAGGACGGCAGCAAAGCCATGCTCCATAAAGGATAAAGCATTGAGTATCTGGTCGCCTCTGCTTGCGGCCTTGGATAGCGGTATAAGAAGCATAGGCTTGTGGAGGGCCAGAAACTCGCATATTGAATTGGAGCCTGCACGGGATATAATCATATCTGCCGCAGCAAATAAATCCTTAAGCTCTTTTGAAATATATTCAAACTGTTTGTAGGAGGCATTTTGGATTGTACTGTCAAGATTGCCCTTGCCGCAAAGATGAACGATGTTATATTTTTCCGTAAGTTCAGGGAGAATGTCCCTAAGACAGCCGTTTATTTTTACAGACCCCTGAGAGCCGCCCATAACAAGTATTACAGGCTTGCTTCCGTCAAAGCCACACATATTAAGCCCTGCCGCCCTGTCACCCTTGAAAAGCTCCGAGCGTATGGGGGTGCCTGTAACTACGCCCTTGCTGCCCTTAATATACTTCATAGCCTCAGGAAAGGTACAGCATACCTTGTCTGCGAAGGGGAGTGCCAGCTTGTTTGCAAGCCCCGGAGTTATATCCGACTCATGTGCCACAACAGGTATATGGCTTAAAAAGCCTGCTATTGCCACAGGTACGGACACAAAGCCGCCTTTTGAAAATATTATATCGGGCTTTTCCTTACGGATAACCGAACAGGCGTCACCGAGACCCTTTACTACTCTGAATAAATCCGCAGAGTTTGTTGCTATAGCCTTAATATTTTTGCTGCGACGCATTTTACCTGTGCTTATGCCGTAGTATTTTATGCCACACGCCTCAATAAGTCCCTTTTCCATACCGTTTTTACTGCCTATGTATACAACTTCGTAGCCTGCCGCCTTAAGTGCAGGCAGTAGGGCTATGTTGGGAGTTACGTGTCCTGCCGTACCTCCGCCTGTTAAAATTATTTTTTTCATACTAAATTGCCTCCGTTTATTAGCTATACATTTATTTTATTATAAATTGCAGTTAAAGTCTATAGTTTTTATAAAATAAAGGTTTCAGTAACTATTAAAGTGGCAGAGCTGCTGCACCTCGTATTTATTATGATTGATTTTTCATTTGCTTGCTTTTGTTTATCTAATGTGATAAAATACTTAGATAATGAATGGAGTTGAATATATGAATTATATTGGTTCAAAGTTATCTTTGATTGATTTTCTTGTTGAAAGTATAGGTTGTGTTACTGGGATTGAAGATGGCGATTATGTTTTTGCAGATTTATTTGCAGGTACAGGAGTAGTTGGGCATAAATTTCGGGAAAAGGGTTGCAGAGTAATTTCTAACGATATACAGTATTATAGTTACGTATTAAATAAACATTACATAGAAAACTCTGATTTGATAGATAACGGCTTTTCAAGTATGTTTAATTCGCTTGATGGAGTAGATGGTTTTGTTTATAAAAATTATTGTTTTGGCTCAGGTTGTGAAAGAAATTATTTTTCAGATTATAATGGACGCAAATGTGATGCAATAAGGCAGGCTATTGAAACGCTATATAATAACAATGAAATAACAGAAAAGCAATATTTTTGGTTTTTGGCTAGTCTTATAAATTCTATTGATAAATATGCCAATACAGCTTCGGTTTATGGAGCTTTTTTAAAGCATATAAAAAGTTCTGCGGCAAGAAGTTTTAATTTAGAATTACTGCCGATTGTAAACGGAAAAAAGGGGAAGGTTTACAATGAGGATGTTAATCAAGTGATAAGGAAGATAGAGGGAGATGTGCTGTACCTTGATCCGCCATATAACACAAGGCAGTACTGTGCAAATTATCATGTTCTTGAAACTATTTCCAGATATGATAACCCTATACTGAATGGAAAAACCGGACTACGTGAGTATAACGGACAAAAAAGTTCGTATTGTTCGAAAAGAACGGTAGAGAAGAGCTTTGATGATTTGATTGCTAATGCGAAGTTTAAATATATATTTCTTAGCTACAACAATGAAGGTCTAATGTCTTTTGATACTATAAAGCAGATAATGGAGCAGTATGGAGTATATGAGGTCTTTACAAAAGGATATCATAGATTTAGAGCTGATAAAAATGAAAAAAGAAATCATAAAGCCGATTCTACAGTTGAATATCTTCACTGTTTGATTAAGTAGATTATGAGGGGATTATATGGCAAAGTACAATGACATAGATATGAGCGCTTGGAAAGAGTATGGAGATATATATACAGATACACTTTGGATTATAGAAAAACGAGATAATTCAGGTGCACATAACGGATATTATCATGGTAACTTTATTCCGCAGATACCAAACCAATTATTTAGGAGATACACCAAGAAAGGGGATTTAATACTTGATCCATTTATGGGGAGCGGTACGTCTATTATTGAGGCTCAAAGACTTGGCAGAAACGCAATTGGGATAGAACTTCAGGAAAGTGTGGCAAAAGAAGCTTATACAAGAATAATTTCAGAAAAAAAAGATGCGTGTCGGAGTTTTGTATGTGTTGGCGACAGTAGAGTTTATGATGTTGAAAAAATACTGAGTGTTTTTGAAACCGAGAAAGTGCAGTTTATTATCTATCATCCTCCATATTGGGATATACTTAAATTTTCTGATGATGAAAGAGATTTAAGCAATAGTAAAAGTGTAGATAATTTTATTAGTGAATTTGGCAAGGTGATTGATAATACTGCACAATACCTTGAAAAGAATAGGTATTGTGCAGTTGTTATAGGAGATAAGTATGCTAATAGTGAAATAATACCCTTAGGGTTTTATTGTATGAATCTTTTTGTTAGTAAGGGATTCAAATTAAAAGCTATCCTGATAAAAAACTTTGAAGATACTAAAGGAAAAGCAAATCAAAAAGCAATTTGGCGTTATCGTGCACTGGCAAGTGATTTCTATATATTTAAACACGAATATATTTTTGTATTCAAGAAGATGAAAAAGTAGTGTATGTACTGTTAATTTGCATTTTGGCTACAATTTAGGAAAGATATTATTCTTTTTCCTGTAGGTGTTGCCTAAATTCCCAAGGGTCGTACCAATAGCAACCTATACAAGCGTCTTCTTCGTTATTGTGACTTGCATCACCTTTATAATATGACATAGGATAGCCCAGCTTTTTAGCATCATAACGAATTCCTGTTCGTATGCATTCTTTGCAGAATTGCCTTTTTGCATCATTTGCTGCTTTACTAAGGGGTTGAAAGTCGGATATTTTTTGTTCTTCGTTACGCATTACTCTAGCTTCATTTTTCATACCGTTTTTGTGGTCAACTTCAGGATTAGATGTGCCGAGAACAACGCAACGCATTGATTTAATTTTGCGTTTTATATCGGCTCTTATATGCTGAGAATAATCGCCGTTGTTGTATCCGTTAAGTCTTATGGCATCTATACTATTGCCGGGGGTAATAGATTTATCAAACTCAATCATGTATTTTTTTGCTAGAGTTGACTCTTTTCTTGCCCAAGATGCACCATTTCCAAATTGTAAACTTACATATTCATCAGTAAATTCGGTGACTGCTACCCAACGGCTGAAACCATTTGTATCTGGTTGGGCTAGTTTTAAAAATAATTCAGTTTTAGTCATTTAATCAACTCCTTTAAATAATTCTGATAGAGTAACATCTAAGCCGATGGCAATTTTTTGAAGATTGACTATTGAAATATTTCTTCTTCCTGCCTCTACAGAAGCAAAATAGGTTCTGTCCATTTCAATTTTTAAGGCAAATTTTTCTTGACTTAGTCCTGTTTTTAGGCGCAACTCTTTTATTCGTTTTCCGATTTTTTCTTTTATCACTTAACCACCTCGAAGTAATTATATTATTGTGAAGCAAATGCGACAACGGATTATAAGTAACAAAAAACTGTATTTATGTGAAAAATATTGCAATATATTTTTCCGTAAAATTACTTATTACGTATTTTATTGACAGTGAAGCTTATTTGTGTTATCTTTAACCAAAGAATATATTTTAGGGAGGCTGGGAAAATGCTTAAATTTACCAAAATGACAGGCTGCGGAAACGATTATGTATACATCAACTGCTTTGAGGAAAAGGTGGATAACCCTAACGAGCTTTCAAGGCGTGTAAGTGACAGACATTTCGGCATCGGCTCCGACGGTCTTGTGCTTATTTGTCCAAGTGAGGTTGCCGATTGCAAAATGAGAATGTTTAACCCCGATGGCAGTGAGTCGGAAATGTGCGGCAATGCTATCCGTTGTGTAGGCAAATATGTACACGACAGAGGTGTTATAAACAAAACTACAATTACAGTTGAAACCCTTGCAGGTATTAAAATACTTGAGCTTCATTTAAATGATAAGGGAGAAACGGAAACTCTTACCGTTGATATGGGCGAGCCGATTTTGGCTCCGGAGCAGATCCCTGTGACGGCAGAGGGTACTCCTGTAACGGGGCTTACTCTTACAGCCCATGATAAGAGCTGGGACTTTACCTGTGTTTCAATGGGTAATCCTCATGCAGTTACATTTATTGATACCCCTGTTAAGGAGTTTGAGGTTGAAAAGTACGGCTCCGTTTTGGAGGTGGACAGCTGTTTCCCACGTAAGGCAAATATTGAGTTTGCGGAAAAGGTTGATGACTCTCATCTTAAAATGAGAGTATGGGAGAGAGGTACGGGAGAAACATGGGCTTGCGGTACAGGTACCTGTGCAACCGTTGTTGCCTCTAATATAGTAGGAGTATGCAAAAGGGGTCCTGTGGATGTAGAGCTTTTAGGCGGCACTCTTACAATCGACTGGAGTGAAAAGGATGGTCACGTTTATATGACAGGCCCTGCAACTTTTGTGTTTGACGGCGTTCTTTTCGACTGATGGATGCCAGGCTGTTCTTATTAATGTATAATTTTACGGCAAAAAGGGAAAGTGTTAAATGGATAGTCAGGCAGGTTGCGGGGCTGTCAAAAAGCTTTTTCTTTGTAATGTACGGCGCAGGGGCGGTTTGGCTGCTTTTGGAGTTGCCACTGTCAGCGATTAAGTTTCTGGCAATACCCTTTATGGTGCTGTGTTACAACAGCTTTTTAAGAAAACTTGTTGGTAGGTCCCGTCCTTTTGTACATTTTGATCTGGAGCCTTTGTTATTGCATGATGCTAATGGCTCATGCCCCAGCAATCATGCGGCATCGGCAATGGTTATTTCTCTGGCATTTTGGCTTATAAGCCCCTATATAAGCATTGTGCTTATTATTATTGCTTTTTTTACGGGTATATCAAGGATATGCGCAGGAGTACATTATCCCTTTGATGTGCTGTTAGGCTGGCTTATCGGCGGAATTACGGGGGTTGTGGGTTTTATTATTCTGTAGGAGGTTATCTGAGTGTTTTTTATTGCCTTTAATGAAAGCTATACAAATATTCTTATAAAAAAGGCAAAAAAAGGCGATGAGGATGCTTTCTGCACTTTGATACATGATATAGAGCCTTTTGTGTTTAATTTTGCTCTGCGTATGATGAACGGAAACCGACAGGATGCAGAGGATATGGCACAGGAGGCTTTTTTGCGTGTTTACAGGGCGCTTTCGGGATATAAAGAAAATGCATCCTTTAAAACATGGGCTCTGCGTATATGCAAAAATGTCTGTCTGGATGAAATAAGGCGCAGACAGTCACGCATTACTGCCTGCGATGAAATTCCTGAAACCGTTGCCGATAAATCCACGGTACAGGAGCAGGTAATCGGAGCGGAGAGAAAAAGGGCGTTGGAGGCGGCCATTAACAGCCTTGATGAGAGGGCCAGAACTCTTATCGTGTTAAGGGATATTAACGGATTTAGCTATAAGGCTATAGGAGAAATTATGGATATGGAGATCGGCACCGTTAAATCTGCCCTTAACAGAGCAAGAAAAAAACTGCTTGATATTATTGTGGAACAAAATTTAATTTAATACGTCTGTATAAATGAAAGGTGGTGAGGCAATGAGCTGTGAGGATATAAAGGATTTGCTTGATGAGTACATTACAGGTGAGTTGGACGAAAACGGCAGAGCTGCTGTTGAAGAACATCTTAGCTTTTGTGTTGTGTGCAGAAATGAATATGATGAGCTTAAGGCTTTAAAAAATGAGCTGAAAGAGCTTACGGAAAAAGTGCCGGAGGGCTTTGAGGAAAGACTGAACGAAAAAATTAAAAAGGAAGAACATCGTATTTATTTAAATGTAAGCAGGTTTGGTATAAGTGTGGCAGCAGCTGTAGTGCTGATATGTGTAATAAGTATAGGCTATGGCACAGGGCATAATCAGGGATTGGATGACAGACTTAATGGAATCGGCAGCGGTTGGGATACGGCAAAAAGCACAGACCAAATGTCAGAGGAGTATGAGGAGGCAGGCGTTGCCGAGCCTGAACAGAATGACACTGTTAAAGAAACGGAGGCCATCACCGAATATTCCGAGATAACCAATATCACTGCTGATGTAAATGTAAATAATTCGGAGATTACAACGGAACCGATAAAGTATACTGAAGTGGAAAGAGCTGAAGAACGTGAGAGTGTCGAAGTGCAGGCACAGTTTGATAATACCGTGGAGGACAGCGGTATTGCCGCCTTTAAGCAACCGGCTGGGGAAACTGTTGAAACCTCATCGGAAGTACAGGCGGATTTTGACAGTGGGACTGAGGAGGTTACTGAAAGCAACTCTGTGATGATGAAAAGAGATTTATCTGCGGATACGGATGATGATGGAAAAGCACGGTTATCGGGAGGGGGCGGTCTGGAAGCTGCTGCGGCAGCCTCGACTGACATGGAGGTTAAGCTGCGTATAAGCGGTGATGAAATGGATGCCCTTAAAAGTAAACTGGATACAATCTGTCAGATTAAGAATATACGGTATTATGATGACACTGTTGCTGCTGAGGTTGAAGATATGAGCTATGAGGATTTAAAAACTGCTTTGGGTGACTTTCATCTGACTGAGGAAAGCATATATATAGATGAAACCTCTACCTTCTACAGCATTTTAATAACCATAGAATAAAATAAATGCAAAAAAATTAAAAAAGTGCTTGACTAGAACTGGTATTATATGTATAATAATCTT
>CALIRN010000169.1 GCA_938042265.1 uncultured Eubacteriaceae bacterium | reverse complement strand
TCCTCAGCACACCTATCCAGGGGAATATTATTTACGCCTGCACCGCAGCGTGCAATGGCAAGCAGTGACGAAGGCATTTCCATATCATGCATTTTAGCGCTTCTCACCATAATACCGTCCGGATTTTTTTCATCATCCGATACAACATAGCTTGCAGGCAGATCCGCAAGACCAATTTTAGAAATCTTATTAAGCGTAAGTATTTTAGCCATTATAAATAAACCTCCAATATACAGATACGCCGCACATAAGCTGTGCGGCTGTTATCATTTTAATTACTTGTTTTCTGCTTCAAACTTCTTCATAAACTCAACAAGTGCCTTAACACCTTCAACTGGCATAGCATTGTAGATAGAAGCACGCATACCGCCAACGGTTCTGTGTCCCTTAAGGTTAACAAAACCTGCCGCTGTAGCCTCCTTGATAAATTTAGCATTAATTTCGTCACTGTCAGTTACAAAAGGCACATTCATAAGAGAACGGTCCTCAGGAACAACCGTACCCTTAAACAGGTTTGAATTGTCAAGGAAATCGTAAAGAATACCTGCCTTCTCCTCATTAATCTTCTGCATTTCAGCAATGCCGCCAATGCTCTTAAGCCACTGGAACACAAGCCCTGCAATATAAATTGAATAGCAGGGAGGCGTATTGTAAAGAGAGTCCTTATCAGCATGAATCTTATAATCAAGCATTGTAGGACAGTCTGCCTTTGCATTGCCAAGTAAATCCTCACGGATAATAACTATAGTAACACCTGCAGGACCAACATTCTTCTGTGCGCCTGCATAAAGAAGACCAAACTTTGATACATCCATAACCTCTGACATGATGTTGCTTGAAATATCTGCTACAAGAGGTACATTGCCCGTATCAGGGAGCTTTGTATATCTTGTGCCGTATATTGTATTGTTGTATGTAATATAGAAGTAATCGGCATCAGGGTTAAACATACTCTTATCAAGCCTTGGGATATAAGAATATGTTTTATCCTCGGAGCTTGCAACAATATTAACCTCGCCCCACTTAGCCGCCTCCTGAGCTGCCTTTTTAGCCCACTGACCTGTCTTTACATAATCCGCATGACCTGTCCTGTAAAGGTTGAGAGGCACCATTGCAAACTGTGTATTACCGCCGCCCTGAAGGAAAAGCACCTTGTAATTTTCAGGGATATTCATAAGATCACGGATATCGGTTTCTGCCTGCTTGATAATGTCATCAAAAGCCTTTGAACGGTGGCTCATTTCCATAACGGACATACCTGTATCACCGTAGCAAATTAACTCCTTCTGTGCCTTTTCCAAAACAGGCAGCGGAAGCATTGACGGACCTGCCGAAAAGTTGTAAACTCTGTTCATTTCCTAATTCCTCCTAAGATATTAACAAAAAAATAGCTGCGTATATAACGCCTTTTGACATATAATACATCAAAATCTATGCTTTTTATTATATTACAACACTTTAGCTTAGTCAAGTGCAGTAATTCCGCCCAAATCAAAAATTTGTCGGTTTTTATTATATAAAGCCAAAAAATTATATAACTTTATTCGGTTTTCTTTATTTTTTTAACAAAATCAACGGTATTTTGTTAAATTTTAAATCAAAAACGGCTTACAGGCAGCAAAAATAAACCCTTACTTTTTAATCACATCTATTTAAAAATAAGTACCACCGCCTTACAGTCGAGGGACTTATTTTGTCGGTTGAATATTGGTTGGCATCGGTTATCTGAAACATATATTATACAATACTGCATTTCACCACAACCATAACCTACCATACAAATTATCAAAGATTCAATTACGGTAATTCATCTATATGAGCTTGCAAATATTCAATAAACCGTTTACAGGCAATAGGCAGGCTGTGGATGTCCTTATATCCGATTGCTATTGTCCTGTAAATAAGAGGATTTGTTTTTCGCAGCAAAATTTTATAATTGGTTCTGTGTAATATTAACTCGGCTAAAATACTGATACCAAGCCCTGCTTCTACCATAGTCATAATTGCATAGTCATCATGTATTGTGTATTTTATGTTAGGGCGTTTCCCAATAATATTAAATGCTTCCAGCGGCTCATAATAATGCCCCTCCTCTAAAAGAATAAACGGTTCATCAGCCATATCACTTAATGAAACAATTTCGTTTTGGGCAAGAATATGGTTTTGCGGAAAAACGGCAAGCATAATCCCTTTTTTCAGCGTAACCGTTTGCAAGCCCGTAACTGCTTTGGGATTTATAAATCCAAAATCTATAACCCCCGTCTTTATCCAATTTTGTATGGATGTATAATCCCCCTGATGAATTACAAATTCCACCCCCGGATAGATAAGTTGAAATTCTTTTAATATTTTAGGCATCCAGTGTGCGGAAATACTTGCCAATGTCCCCATACGAATAATCCCTGTATCTAAGCCCCGAATTTCTTTTACTTTTTCCTGCATGGAAAGGTAATTGTTAATCGTCTGTTCAACATATGGGTAAAGCTTCATTCCTTCCAAGGTTAATTGTGTACCTGTCCTAAAACGTTTCAATAGCTTTATTGACAGTTCATCCTCCAGAGATGAAATCATTTGGCTCATGGCGGATTGTGTGTAACCCATAACATCAGCAGCTTTTGAAAAACTGCCCATTTCAACTATTTTTTGAAGTGCAAGGTATCGTTTCATGGTCATTAATTCACTTTCTCTTATATTAAGATTAGATAATTTTGTTTTACTTATATTTAAAAACAGTATATAATAAAATAAATACAAATACAAGTATTTCGGAGGTCAATTATGAAAATTATAGAATACGACAAACACTATGAACAAGACTTTGTGTCATTAAATACGGAATGGATTATAAATCTGTTTGGTAAATTGGAACAGGATGATATTGAAACATTTCAGAACATTGAAAATGAAATTTCCAACGGGGGAATGATTTATTTTGCCATAGAAAATGATGAAGTTATGGCGACCTGTATGACAAGAAAAATAAACAGTGAAACATGGGAAATATGCAAACTTGCAGCCAATGCAAAATTTAAAGGTAAGGGTGCAGGAGGTGCAGTATTTGATAAGTGTATGGAGTATGCTATTTCCAACGGTGCAAAAAAGCTCTTTATACTTTCAAACAGCAGTTTAAAAACAGCATTGCATATTTATTACAAGCACGGATTTAAGGAAATAAAATTAAATAATTATGAGTATGAACGTGGAGATATTGCATTTGAGCTCACCATATAGCATAGGTGAAATTTCCCTGCTGTTTCAGCAGGGAAATCAGCGTGTTGAAAAAGTCGACACGCTTACAGGAAATATAAGTATTTCTTGCAGTAGGGGTACTGCATACCCACACATAAAAAGCAAATATTAAAAACTTTACTAAGGAATGCAATAACCGTTTAAAAGTCATTTTTAATTCCCTCTGCAACAGAATACAGCTCATCCGTTTCAGGCGGTGTCAGCACTTCCATAACTCCGTTCAGACTGACAAGCCTTTCACCCTCTGTAATTACACCGATTATCGTTGCCTTAATCCCCTCTTTT
>CALIRN010000168.1 GCA_938042265.1 uncultured Eubacteriaceae bacterium | reverse complement strand
TGTTACCGTTATCGGCGGATACACCTCAATAAATTCGGACAATGCAATATATGACGCAGCTGATAATGTAGTAGGCGTATTTAACTCAAGCCAGCCTGCCGTTATCTCTGGCGGTGACCTTTACTTAGGCTACAATGTTACAAATACATCTACATATAACCCCGGTGATTCCTATAAAAATTCCGCCTCCACGGTAAACACAAAGGACGGACTTACAGGTGGTGACAATGCCGGACAGGTTATTTACGGCGGCATTGTTTCGGGCGGTGATGTATATATTGACAGTACTGTGGAAATTTACGGTGATATTATCGCTTTAGGTGATGTTACCATAAATACAAACTGTACAATACATGGTAATATTTATGCAGGCGGCAATGTTGTTTTAAGCTCTGCCATGAATACAAGCCTTGCAGCTGCATTCCCTGACAGCACAAAGCGTGTTATCGAGGCGGGAGGCACGGTTACTTTCAACTCGCCTAATATAAAAAGGGCTGACTTTAATTCGGTTAGTGAAAACGTTTCACCGGTTACCAATCATAGTCTTTACTTCAACGGCTCTGACTTTGTAGGCGCTGCTGATTACTTTACAACCCAGTATGAGAGCGCGCCCAAGCCAACAACAAATATACCAGCAAGGCTTTATTCTCTTGTGGAAACAAAACAGTCCGAAACAAATACGGTTCAGTTGGGTGAAACATGTAACTATTGTACAGATGAAAGTTACTATGAACTTGACATGTCACAGAGATGCTACGGATGTGAGTATTCGCCGACCAAGCCTGCTTCGTGGTTTAACTCAAGCTCAAATTATACCCACAACCCACATCTTGGAGTATACACAAATCATATTCCTCATGAAAAAGATGGTACCACTTGTTATTGGTGTAATGATACAACTCAATGGGATTTTGATACTTCACAGACCTGTTACTGGTGTGAGTATTCACCGGATAAACCAGCATCTTGGTTTACCGCAAATATATCATATACACACAAAGAACATGACGGCAAATATGTGCATAAGTCACATATTAAGTATTATGATCCTCCACAGTATGATACAGTTGTAACAAGCATGGAGCAGATACATATTACCGAGGATACAAGGCTTGTGGGCGATATAAATCTGCCTGACGAAAATTATAAGCTGTATATTGATACATCTGTAAATAATCAGGATATTGATATACTACTTGAGGGTAATATTAATGTAGGAAACGGAGGCATTTTTGTAAATGATAACGGCGGAGCCAACCAAATAAGAATTTTTATGACGGAGGGTTCCTCTATTAATCTTAATTCTACCTATGGTCCTAATTATAAATGTATTTACACTATAAGTGACGCGGCTAAGAATACTGACATCGGTGCTCTGCCCTCTACAAGCTCCAGCAGCTGTATTGATATACAAAAGGTACCTCAGCTTTACATCTTTGCTCAGGAGGGTAAGGATAATATTACGCTTGATGCAGGCACATACGGCTATATACCTGGATATGTGCTTACTCCGTACCTTAATATTAAAACAGATTCAAATGCACACTGCTATGTAACAGGCTCGCCTATAGGCAAAAACCCTACCAATATAACTCAGGAGTCTACAGCAAACTATCCGTTTTTCTACGGAATGCTTATGTGTAATTCCCTTGAGTTCCATCAGGGTACCAACACATTTGTAAAATATGACTGGCGGCTTGATGATGTGCAGGATCCCACCGACCCTACAAAGATGGTAAAGAGCGAAACCAGAAAAAAGTTTGATTTAGCGCTTGCCCGTGATAATGTTATGCAATTTGCAAGCTCCTCAACAAGCTCAAGCGGCAGTTCTTCAAGTGTCACCTACACTTGGTCGGTAGACAGCTGCTATTAAAGGAGGTAACATAATATGAAAGCTTTAATAAAGTCAAATGAGGGTTCAACGCTTATTGAAATAATTATTGCCATTGCTGTATTTGCAGTCATAGGCAGCGGTATTTTAACCGCACTTATTACCTCCCATCGTACAACCATGTTAAATTATGATACAAAGCCAAAGTATGAGGATGCCGTAGGCAGGATTGATGAAATACTCAGCAGTGATACCTCCTCCGTTTCGGGTGATCCCGTAAACGTAACGGTGGAATTTCCAAGCTCATCAACCGTAACTGTCGGCTCTAAGGTAATAAGGGATGCCAGCCTTGCAAACGTGGCTGTTGTAAAAAAGAATTAATCTCTTGGGGGTTATTATATGAAAAAAATAAAATTGCTTAAGAATAACAGCGGCTTTACCTTAGTGGAGCTTATCGTGGTTATGGCGCTTATCACTGTTGTTACGGGAGTTGTTTATCAGCTCTTTGCAACGGCAAGCCGATATACACAGTCGGTTGCGTTAATGAATGAGTACCAGAGCATAACCACCGATGCTATTTACAGGCTGAGAGTTGAGCTTGCCGACCGTGCTTATGTTGAAAGCTTTGATGCAGCCGATACCGAAACCGACGGTACTCTTAAATACGACCCCGCAAACCTTGATGCAAATTACGGCTATATTGTTGTTGACCCTGTAGTTGTAAATGCAGATGGAACATCATCGGGCGGCGGTGTGACCGTAAAGGGTATTTCAATCGACTCATTAGGCAATATTGTAAGAAATGCCGATGAGGTCATTGGCAAAACGGATGATAAAAAGCCGTACAGGGTACAGATTAGTTTCCGCAGCGAGGATACGGGACGTACAAATATAGGTGTAAGTATTGTAAGAACCGATTATCAAAACCCGACCACAGGTGATTATGAGGCAAAGACGGTTTATACACAAAGCACCACTATGATGCTGCGCTCGGGCAAACCCTCCACAGGTCAGACTATTCTCAGGTATGGTGTTGCGGCATAATTATTATAAGCCTTTAACCGATAATTGAGTTGTCGGTTGAATAATTGTATTTTTAAAGGAAGTGATTACTATGGGTATGCCAAATCCGGCACAAAAAAATGTACCAATTGGTAAGCTTTTGCTTATGAATGGTCTTATAACTGTTGATCAGCTTGAATATGCGCTTAAAATACAAAAGCAAAAGGGCAAAAAGCTTGGTGATACGCTTATAGAGCTTGGCTATCTTCAGGAAAAGGACTTAATGAAGATATTAAGCTCGCGTCTTAAGGTGCCCTTTGTTGAAATAAACAAGGTTAATGTTAAGCAGGAGGCTTGCAACCTGCTTACTAAGGATTACTGTCTTAAGCATAATGTTTTGCCAATTGATTTGAATGAGAAAGGTATAGTTGTAGCAACAACCGACCCTATGAACTTTTTCCTTGCCGATGATATTGCTCTTAAATCCGGTAAAAAGGTTAGGTTTGTAATGGCAACGCAGGAGGATATTGAAAGTCATATCCCTGAGTTCTATTCAAACGAGGAGGCAAATGAGGCGCAGGAGAGTATCAATGAGGAGTTCCAGGATATATCAGAAATGGAGGATATTGCAGGCCTGGAGGAGCAGCTTAAAAATGATATTGATAATGCACCTATCGTTAAGTTTGTTAACAACGTTATTGAAACCGGTGTGCGGTCAGGTGCCAGCGATATTCATATTGAGCCTCAGAAGAATGTTGTACGTATTCGTATGAGAATTGACGGCCAGCTTGTACAGAAGATGGAAATTAATTCTGCTGCTATGTCCAACATTACAACACGTATCAAAATTATGTCAGGTATGGATATTGCAGAAAAGCGTATCCCTCAGGATGGACGTATTGAAACTAAGGTTGACGGCAGAACCATTGACTTGCGTGTATCTAACCTTCCTACCGTTTACGGTGAAAAAATCGTTATCAGAGTACTTGGCGGTATCGGTACCGTCCTTTCGGTTGATCAGCTTGGTATGAGCGAAAAGAACCTTGAGTTTTTCAAGAGTATTATTAAAACACCAAACGGTATTATCCTTGTTTGCGGTCCTACAGGTAGCGGTAAGTCCACAACACTCTACTCCGTACTTGCTGAGGTTAATGACTCAACCATTAATACAATTACAGTTGAGGATCCTGTTGAGTATAAGCTCGACGGTATTACTCAGGTACAGGTTAACGCTAAGGCGGGTCTTACCTTTGCGGCAGGTCTTCGTTCCATTCTGCGTCAGGACCCTGATATTATTATGATCGGTGAGATCCGTGATAACGAAACTGCACAGATTGCGGTTAAGGCGGCTATCACAGGTCACGTTGTGCTTTCAACAATCCATACAAACTCTGCTGTCGGTGCGGTGGCACGTCTTGTTGATATGGATATTGAGCCTTATATGGTTGCCGATTCAACTGTTGGTGTTATTGCACAGCGACTTGTTAAAAAGCTTTGTCCGCATTGTAAGCAGAAGTATGTTACACCTGAGGAGGAGATGAAGTTTTTGGGTATTGATGAGCCTATGGAGCTTTACAAGGCAGGCGGCTGTAAAAACTGTGGTAATACGGGCTATAAGGGACGTATGGGTATTCATGAAATTTTTGTGCTTACCGGCAAAATCAGGGCTATGATTAATAAGGGTGAGTCTGCTGATGAAATTGAGAAAGAGGCAATCAAAAACGGTATGGTTACACTGCGTGAGGACTGTCTTGCACACGTATTCAAAGGGGAAACATCGGTTGATGAGCTTATAAGAGCTACATATTCGGTATAATGCGGAGGATTATTATATATGATTGAAGTTATGAAAGACTTGCTTGCTATAGCAAGAGACAGCGGCTCAAGTGACCTTCATATTACTGTAGGCGCTTGTCCCAAAATGCGACTTAACGGTGAGCTTACGGATATTGACAAATATCCTGTTATGACACCGGAGGACACCAAGAGTATACTTTACTCTATTTTATCTGAATTTCAGGTTTCTTATCTTGAAAATATGGGTGAGCTGGACTTTGCTTATGAGGATGACTCAGGTACACGTTTCAGGGCAAACGTATTTAAGCAGAAGGGCAATATCGGCGGTGTATTCAGAGTTTTGCCTTCCAAAATCCTTACTTTGGAGGAGCTTGATCTGCCTCCTGTTATAAGAACCTTTGCTTCACTAAAAAAAGGTCTTGTGCTTGTAACAGGGCCTACAGGTAGCGGTAAGTCTACAACTCTTGCCGCTATTATCAATCAGGTTAACAGAATGAGGCGTGACCATATTATTACAATTGAGGATCCTATTGAGTATGTACATCATCATCAAAAGTGCATTGTAAACCAGCGAGAGGTTGGTACCGATACTCTTTCCTTTGAGAATGCCTTAAGAGGTTCCCTGCGTGAGGACCCTGATGTTATCCTTGTAGGTGAGATGCGTGATAATGAAACTATTTCGGTTGCCCTTACGGCAGCCGAAACAGGTCACTTGGTATTTTCAACCCTGCATACAATCGGTGCGGCTTCAACAATTAACCGTATTATTGACTCCTTCCCCCCTCATGCAAGACAGCAGGTAAGAACTCAGCTTGCGATGGTTTTGGAGGGTGTTGTTACACAGCGTCTTGTGCTTAAAAAAGAGGGTAAGGGACGTCTTGCGGCTCTTGAAATCCTTGTTATGAATGATGCTATCCGCAATATGATCCGTGAGGATAAGACACATCAGATTTCGTCAACCATGCAGACAAGCTCTTCAGCAGGTATGCAGACTCTTGACTTCCATTTGGCACAGCTTGTTAAGGCAGAAAAAATCAGTATGCAGACAGCTGTTTCAAACTGTATTGATATTGGCAACTTTAAGAGATATATGAATATGGGCAATGGTCCTATGGGCGGCGGTGCTCAGTAAAATATGAAAAAAATTAACCTCGACTTGCTTTGTCGGGGTTTTTATTTTATATTGCCAAATCCTCCAAAATTTTTGTTTTTGATTTAGAGGACACAATCCTTTAAATTTATTTACAAAACCTGTCTGTAAAAAAATAAAATTGTTGTATTAAACCGCTTAAGGTGTTATAATCATAAAATAGAGTAGTATGTACAAGTGGGTATGTACAAAAAACTGTTATTTTTTGGAGGATAAAAGCTATGGGTAAATTTTTTGGAACCGATGGTGTAAGAGGTGTTGCAAATGTAGAGCTGACGCCTGAGCTTGCTTACAGAGTTGGTCGTGCAGGTGCCTATGTGCTTACTAAGCAGACTAATCACGCAGCTAAGATAGTTGTAGGTATGGATACAAGGATTTCGGGCGATATGTTGGAGGCAGCACTGATTGCAGGTATATGTTCGGTTGGAGCTCATGCGGTAAGTATGGGTGTTGTGCCTACTCCGGGTGTTGCTCATCTGGTAAGAAAGTACGAGGCTGATGCAGGCGTGGTTATAAGTGCTTCACATAATCCGGTACAGGATAACGGTATTAAGTTTTTTAACTCTCAGGGTTTTAAATTGAGAGATGATATTGAGCTTGAAATTGAGGATTATATGACAAACCGCTGGGAGGAAATACCTCGTCCTAGTGGTGATGCTGTAGGCGCCAAGACGATTTGTAATACTGCTGTTGAGGATTATGTTGACTTTGTAACCTCAACTACGGATATTAAGCTTGATGGTATTAAAATTGCAATTGACTGTGCAAACGGTGCAACCTATAAGGCGGCGCCTCTTGCCTTTGCAAAGCTGGGTGCAGATGTAAGTGCAATACACAGAGAGCCTGACGGACTTAATATTAACGCTGCCTGCGGCTCAACACATATTGAGTCCCTTGCAAAGTATGTTAAGGAAATCGGCGCTGATATAGGCATTGCCTTTGACGGTGACGGTGATCGCTGCCTTGCCGTTGATGAAAACGGTGAGCTTGTTGACGGTGATGTTATTATGGCTATATGCGGCAGTTACCTTAAGGAGTGCGGCAAGCTTAAAAATGATACAATAGTTGCAACTGTTATGAGTAATTTAGGTTTATTCATAATGGGCGAAAAAAATAATATAAATATAGAGAGAACTAAGGTCGGTGACCGTTATGTGCTTGAATGTCTGCTTGAAAAGGGCGATTGCTTTGGCGGTGAGCAGTCGGGACATATAATCTTTTTTGATTATAATACTACGGGCGACGGTATATTGACGGCTATTCAGCTTATTACTACCCTTAAGAAGACAGGTAAATCATTGGCGGAGGCTAAGCATATTATGGAAGTGCTTCCACAGGTGCTTGTCAATGCAAAGGTTGATAATAAAAAGAAAAAGGAATATCTGTCAAATGAGACTATCCGTAGCGAGATTGAAAAGCTGGAGGAAAAGTTTGCAGGCGACGGACGTGTGCTTATAAGACCTTCGGGCACAGAGCCTATTGTAAGAGTTATGATTGAAGGCAGAGATACAAGCGTAATCAAGGAAGAGGCTGAAAGACTGGCAAGACTTATTGAGGGTCTTTTAAGCTGATAACGGGAGGTAAAGCAAATGTGCGGTATTGTTGGTTATATAGGTGAGCAAAATGCTGTACCTGTGCTTATTAACGGCTTAAAAAGCCTTGAGTACAGAGGTTATGATTCCGCAGGCGTTGCCGTATTAAGCGGAGATATAATAGGCATAAGAAAGACTAAGGGTAAGGTTGATAATTTAAGCAATCTGCTGCTTAACGAGCCTATTTCGGGTAAGCTGGGCATCGGTCATACAAGGTGGGCAACCCATGGTGCACCCTCTGATATGAATGCACACCCTCATTTCAGTAATGATGATAAGATTGCCGTTGTACATAACGGTATTATTGAAAATTATCAGGAGCTAAAGGCAGAGCTTGAGAAAAAGGGTTATGTTTTTCATTCCGAAACAGATACGGAAACAGTTGCACACCTTATTGATGATTTCTATAAGCAGGGCAACGATATTCTTGAGGCTGTAAGACAGAGCCTTGAAAGAATTGAAGGCTCATATGCTTTAGGAGTTCTCTGTACCGATTACCCGGATCAGCTTGTTGCAGCAAGAAAGGAATCGCCGCTTATTGTGGGTATAGGCAGGGGAGAAAATTTTATTGCATCAGATATTCCTGCAATACTTAACTATACCAAGGACGCCTATATACTTAACGATAGGGAGCTGGCGCTGGTTAAGGCTGATGAGATCAGGCTTTATGATATTAACGGAAATGAAATTAAAAGAGAGCCTTACCACTATAAGTGGGATGTTGAAGCGGCTCAGAAGAACGGCTATGATCACTTTATGCTTAAGGAAATCTACGAGCAGCCAAAGGTTGTAAGGGATAACCTTGCTCAGCGCTTCTCCGAGGATGGAAAGCATATTGAGCTTGACGGCATTAAGCTTGGCAGGGCTGAGCTTGAAAATATTAATCAGATTTATATTGTTGCCTGCGGTACTGCTTATTATGCAGGGCTTGTAGGTAAATATCTGCTTGAACGAATTGTAAGAATACCCGTAAACTCAGAGGTTGCAAGTGAATTCCGCTATAAAGACCCTCTTATTGATGAGCACACGTTGGTAATAGTAATTTCACAGTCCGGTGAAACGGCAGATACCCATTCTGCACTTAAGCTGGCAAAGGAAAAGGGTGCAAGGGTGCTTGGTGTTGTAAATGCGGTAGGCAGCTCTATTGCAAGGGATTCAGACGATGTTTTGTATACCCTTGCAGGCTTTGAAATTGCGGTTGCATCCACAAAGGCATTTTCTGCTCAGGTAATTGCAATGTATCTTATTACCCTGCATATTGCTCAGGAGCTTGGCAAAATGAATGATGACCTTTTTGCGGAAATCAAAACAGCCATGGACAGGCTTCCTTCACAGATAAATGATATTTTAACAAAGGCTGTACCTGCTATCAGGGGCTTTGTTAACAAATATATAGGCTCCAAAAATGTATTTTATATCGGCAGAGGGCTTGACTATGTGGTAGGTATGGAGGGCTCTCTTAAGCTTAAGGAGATTGCTTATCTTCACTCTGAGCCTTATGCGGCGGGTGAGCTTAAGCATGGTCCTATCGCTCTTATTGAGGAGGCTACTCTTGTGGTAGGTGTTGTTACTCAGGAGACTCTTTTTGATAAAACAAAGAGTAATATAAAGGAGGTTAAGGCAAGAGGTGCCAAGGTGCTTGCCATTGCCATGGAGGGCAATACAAGCATTGAGGAGGTTGCGGATGATGTTATCTACATTCCAAGAACTCACTGGATGCTGACTTCAATTCTGGCAAATATTCCGCAACAGCTTTTTGCATATTATATGGCTTTAGGCTTGGGTGAAGACATTGATAAACCGCGTAATCTTGCAAAGAGTGTTACGGTAGAGTAACGGAGGTATAATTTATGACTATTGGTATTATTGGGGCAATGGAAGAAGAAGTGATTAATCTTAGGGAGAGTATGGATGTCATTTCTGCTAAGAATGTTATAGGTCTGGACTTTTATTTGGGTAAGCTTGGAGGTAAAAATGCAGTTGTTGTACGCTCAGGCATAGGCAAGGTAAATGCTGCCGTTTGCACTCAGGTGCTTATTGACCTTTATGCGGTTGACTGCGTAATAAATATAGGTGTTGCAGGCGCCATTGATAAGAGCCTTACAATAGGTGACATTGTTGTTTCAAGTGATGCCATGTATCATGACTTTGATACTTCTGCGCTGGGTGATGAGCCGGGTATTATTTCACGTATGGATGAAAGCTTCTTCCCTGCCGACGAGCAGCTTGTAAAGCTTGCAAAGGAAACGGTTGAAGGTCTGGGCTATCCTGTGTGTATAGGCAGAGTTGCAAGTGGTGATCAGTTTGTTGCTTCTCCGGAATTAAAGAGTAGAATTAAATCCCTTTTCAAGCCTGTCTGCTGTGAAATGGAGGGCGCTGCAATCGCTCACACCAGCTACCTTAACAAAATCCCTTTTGTAATATTACGTGCAATATCCGATAATGCTGATGACAGCGGTGATGTGGATTATGAAAGATTTTTCAGAGAAAGTGCTTTAAAGGCTGCTTCTATTGTAAAAAAAATGGTCGAAAATATTAATTAAGGTCGGGGCTGTCATATTGACAGCCTTTTTAAATGACACAGTAAGTCTCCCCGCCTTTTTAGACGGAGGGGGACTTACTATATTATTAGCTAGGAGTACAAACTCCTAGCTAATATTGATGATGAAAGCATTGGTCGTTTTTAGGAGAACAGGAGAGAAAACTGACAGGCAAAAATTCCTAAGTATGTAGAGTAAGCGAGGTACGAATATCCTTGAATACTAAATGGAGGAGCTATGAATATTAAATTTTTAGTTATGGATGTAGACGGTACACTGACAGACGGTATGATATATCTGGGTAAGGAGGGTGAGCTGTTTAAGGCATTTAATGCAAAGGATGGCTACGGTATACATCATATTGTACCAGATGCAGGTATGGTGCCCGTGATAATAACGGGCAGAAACAGCAAAATAATGGAGAACCGCTGCAGAGAACTGGAAATAAAGGTGCTGTATCAGGGAATTGATAACAAAACGGAGATACTGGATAAAATTTTACGTGAATTTTCTGAGAAGGACTCAGCAGAGTATACATATAAAAATGTTGCATACATTGGTGATGACTTAAACGATTTAAGAGTAATGGAGCTGGTAAAGGAAGGCGGAGGTATAATTGCCTGCCCTGCTGACGCAGTTAAGGAAATTAAGGATATTTCAATGTTTGTGGCAGATAAAAACGGAGGCAGAGGTGCAGTCAGGGATTTTATTAACTATTTAACCGATAAAGGCCGTTACACTGCTTTTTAGGCGGCGAATAAGCATATTTTACAGTCAGCATATAATCAATACATTGGTTTACGCAGATATGATAAATACCGTTTTGTCAACTGAAATTTTACAAAAATATTACAAAAAATTACGGTATATTTTAATAAAAATTTTTATGCTATTTTTCGATATTTTGCTTGCATATTTGAAATTTGTATATATTAAACAAAGCAAATTTTTTAATTGCTTAACAATTGAATTTTTTTGATTTTTATACATTTGCGAAAAATGTAAAATGAGGGTAAAATTTTTTGATATCCACATTAAAAAGGCTTGAAAATAGGGTTATTCACACAGTTATCCACATTATCCACATTTTTTTGCTGTTGAAAACTGTGAATAAGCTGTGAAAAGTTGAGTTATCCACATTGCCTGTTTGTCCAGAAAAAAAGAGGGTTTGCAAAGTTTGTTAATTTTTTTGAGATTTTTTCTATTCATAAAACAATTGTTTGTAAAAAATAAAGGATTTGCAAAACTAATGTAGAATTATATTATTATAAAGAAATTTGTAGTTGCTTAAGTTGCTTACATTATTTCTTACTAAGCATTATTTGCTGCAAAGGAAAAGGAGTTGGTTTTATGCGTTATTCATTTACAGGTAAAAACATTAATATTTCCGACAGATTTAAGGACAAGATTGCTGCAAAGATTGACAGAATAAGCAAGCTGTTTCCTGATGATACTGAGGCGGTCGTAACCTTAAGCAAGATTAAGCTTGATAATAAGATTGAGGTTACGGTTAAGCTGCCTAAACGTATTTTAAGAGCAGAGGTTACCAAAAATGATATGAATGCGGCTATCGATGAGGTTGTTGATGTGCTTGAAAGCCAGATGACCAGATATAAAAGACGCCTTATCGATAAAACCAGACAGGATGTCAGCTTTGCTGATGAGCTTCGTGCTTTTGAGAGTGTTGATGAGGAGTACGAGGAAGAAGGCGGTCTGAAAATTACCCGTACCAAGAGATTTACCGTTAAGCCTATGGATCCTGAGGAGGCTGTTATGCAGATGGAAATGCTGGGACATAGCTTCTTTGTATTCAGAAATGCTCACAGTGATGAGATAAATGTGGTTTATAAGAGAAAAGACGGTACCTATGGTCTTATCGACCCTGAAATTTAATTTTGTTTATATTTTGGGCTGTCGCTTTTGCGGCAGCCCTTTTAGTATTATATAAGGTAAATGGGTTTTCTTTTACAAATATCCGGAAGGCTTATATCAAAGCTTATTTATTGAATGTCCTTTGACAAAACCTCCATAATTATTTTTGCGCCAAGGCAAAAGCAGTACACAAAGGCTTCCCTGTCATAAAGGTAGTGTACTGCAAGCTGTTCTTCATTGGTTTTAAGATATTCCCTTGTAGAGAGAGGGCTTAATTTTTTTCAGTTTTTGAATAAAGTCATCCTGATGCTGATTTGCTGTATGCTGATTTGGCGGTATTCTTTCGAAATTAGATTACAGTCCCTGATTGAGTCTATTTTGCCGTCAAATAATTGTGATAATATACTTTCCATAAGATTTGCACCTTTCCTATAGTTATGTTATAAGTATTAATTAGAGTAAGTAATACTGCGTATACAAGTATTCTTGTATGTATGCTCATATTTTACTTCAATAATTCTTGTAAGCCGGTGTCAAAATACAAGAATTATTGAAAATGGTGATTTGCACAATTAAAGGAGATTTCAATTATGAATAATGAACAAATAGCAGAAAGAATAAAGGAATTGGTCGCCCTCTGTCGATAAGATAGTTTCAATAGCATTGTATATGAACTGCAGTACGGATTATCTGCTTTGGGTGACAGATGTAAAAGAGGTAAATAAGGCTGACCAAAAATAAGGTCAGCCAATTATTTACAGTTTTTATTTTTCAATAATTTCAGCAAGAATATCGCAGCCCCTTTTTATAACAGGGTCACATATATCAACCTGTTTTTGTATTTCACTGCAGTTAAAGGATTTAAAATCCTTTTTGAAACGGATTAAAAATTCCAGCCGCTTTTGTTTAATTTTATTTTCATCGGTGTAAAGCAAACCCAGTACAAGAACGCAGGTAATGGGTACACTGCACATGGCGCCTATGCCAAGACCGTTGCTTATGCCGCCCAAGGCCTGTAATGTGTCTTTGGCGTTTATGCCGTATTCATCTTCTGCCGCCTTCATTATACAGCGTGAGCAGCTGTAGCCCTGTCTGTAATATTCAATAGCCAATTCACTTAGCATTTTAAGCCCCTCCTTTATGTTATTTTATCCTTAAAGGCAGGGGTTGGTTACTTTTAGCGGGACAATAAAAAAGAGTGCTAAGCGCAGCACTCTTAATACCATTTTTTGTGTTTAAAGAAAAGTATACATATTATCAGTACAACGATACTTAAGCTAATAACATAGAGATAGCCTGAATGCCACAGATATTCTGGCATATTAAAATTCATACCGTACCAGCCCACAATCAGGGATAATGGCGAGAAAACGGCAGTCAATACCGTAAAAATCTTCATAATCTGGTTTTGTTCAATATCTATCTGTGCCTGATATGCCTCCCTTACCTGGGTGGTGTATTCCCTCAGGCTTATTACGGTATTCAGCAGATGATGAAGCCGTCTGTCTATTGTACCCAGAGAGGAGCGCTCCCTGTCCGTAAGCCTGTCTGCCGCTGCAAGCAGGTCGCCTGTTACTATGCTGAGTTGCTCATAATAGCGTTTGATTTTAAGCAGATTGCGTCTTTCTCTTACTATGGCGCTGCCCATAGCGGTATCGCAGTGCTTTGAGGTAATCAGTCTGTCCTCCAACCCTGTTATTTCATCCTCAATTTTTTCAAGTCTGTCAACGTCCTTTTCCGTCAGTAGCTGAAAAAAGGAGGCAAGCGCCGTAAATGCAGGTGCATCTGAGGGGATTTTGTTAAACAGCTCTGTAATATGTCTGTTATCACATACAAGGTAAAAGCTTACGCTGTCGGCATAGATATAAATATGCTCCTCATTTTCATCGGGTTTATTTATATTGCAGTAGTGAAAGCCCAAAAATATGCCGCCGTTTTCCGTAGGAACACACAGATGACGTGAGCTGTGCCTGTGG
>CALIRN010000167.1 GCA_938042265.1 uncultured Eubacteriaceae bacterium | reverse complement strand
TGGCAGGAAAAATTTATATTTTTTCATTTGTCTACTTGACGGGGTGCAGTTCATAACAAAAAATTGTTAATGCGACAGTCCCTTTTAGTTTTGACTATTTTAAAATCTGTAATAAAATTACTTAAGAGTAACCTTAGCGCCAACTTCCTCAAGCTTAGCCTTGCAGTTCTCAGCATCATCCTTGGAAACGCCTTCCTTAAGAACCTTAGGAGCACCGTCAACGATCTCCTTAGCTTCCTTAAGACCAAGACCTGTGATCTCACGAACAACCTTGATAACCTTAATCTTCTCAGCGCCAACCTCAGTAAGCTCAACGTTGAACTCTGTCTTTTCCTCAGCAGCATCAGCAGCACCTGCACCGCCTGCAGCAACTACAACGCCTGCAGCAGCAGATACACCAAATTCTTCCTCAGCAGCCTTTACAAGGTCGTTAAGCTCTAAAACAGTAAGCTCTTTAACAGCTGCAATAATTTCTTCAATAGATAACTTAGCCATTTTTAATTTCCTCCATATAATAATTTAGATAATAGTAAAAAACTGATAATTAAGCCTCTACAGCTTCTGTGTCCTTATCGGCAATAGCCTTAATAACACGTGCAAAGGTAGCCATAGGTGACTGGAAGCTTCCAAGCAGCTTGGAAAGCAGAACCTCTCTTGAAGGAATCTCCGCAACAGCAACCATACCCTTAGCATCATAACAAACGCCGTCAATAACGCCTGCCTTAAATTCAAGGTTTTTAGCGTTCTTCATGAACTTGCTCATAATACCTGCCGCAACGGTAGGATCCTCATAGCAGATAGCAATTGCGCTTGGTCCATCAAAGTAGTCCTTAAGACCTTCAAACTGAGTACCGGCAACAGCAAAGTTCATCATAGTATTTTTGTAAACCTTGTAGTCAACGCCTGCATCTCTGAGTTGCTTACGAAGAGCAGTATCCTGATCAACAGTAAGACCTCTGGCATCAACCAGTACAGCGGAAGTAGCCTTTTCAAGCTTTTCCTTAATTTCGTTTACAACAACCTGCTTCTGTTCAATCTTAGCCAAAACTAACACCTCCTGTAATTAATATAATCGCCGTATATATATACACAAGGTATAAAAAAATCCCCGCCGTTAAGACAGGGAGATAAATACAAATAAATATTGTATCCTCGGTAGGTATTCACGTTACGCCTTAAGGCACCTACTGTCTACGGCACAAGGAATATTATACATATATTGCGCCGCTTTGTCAAGTATTTTTTAATTTTTTTTGTTTCGCAGTAATATACGGCAGTCAGCAGGTATATTCTCCGCAGAGTCCTGCCTAACTAATGGTTATTATGCCCATGGTCATGTCCACAGTCACAGCCATGGTTTTCAAGCACATGCAGGTGAGGATGAGAATGTTCATGCCCGCAGGTGCAGCTATGTGTGTGGTTATGTGAATGATGGTGTCCGCAGTCACACTCCTCCTCATCATCTCCATCAGGTATGATATCTTCAGCAATAAGCATATTGCAAAGGTCGGTTATTGCCGCAACACCTGCAGCCTTGCCCCGCAAAGGTTCAAGGGCATAGTCAAGATATTCATTAAAGTCATTATCACTCATAATTACAGGCAAAGCGGACAGAAAATCTCTGCGGAAAAATTTATTTTTGGCAGAAGAAATACTGTCGGGTACCGATTCCATAAAGTCAATTACTCCACGTATTTTTTCATTAATACACTTTTCTTCAACAGGGATATCCCCCTCTTCGCGTACATTTGTAAATTCATCTGCAAGCTCCATTGTGTATAGGGTGTGAATATTAATGTAAGTGCCTACGATGCCCATAGTCTGTTCATCCATATTATCCGTATCAATATATCGGCTTACGTACTCGGAAAGCCTGCTGTCAAGCTCCCTAAGCCTGTCAAAATGCTCCTCAATGCGGTCCGCCGTCTTTTCCGAAAGTGCTTCCGCATAAAGGTCATAATCACCGCTTTCAAGCATATCACGGCAGGAGTAAAGCACATCCTTAAGTAGTATATCCTCGTCTGTCAGATATTCCTCATCAATACAGAATGAAGCAAGCGAAATAAGGTGGTTTATGTCATTATATGCTATGTTGAGATAATCTGCAAGCTCATGTAAATTCTCCATGGCGGAGTCAACCTCACCAAGGTATGTTTCCAGGTCCTTACAGCCAAGCTTGTCAATAGGCCTTGAATAAATATCCTCCACAATGGTCTTTGCCTCAGGCATAAGAGTACCGTAGCCCTCCGTCGACATTGGGTAACAACCCATTTTCAAAAGCCTTGCCGCAGCCTCCGCCTCTGATGCTGTGGAGCCCTCCATGGTTGCTCTTAACCCCGCCTTTACCAAATCATAATAACGCTCCCGCGGCATACGTAACGGTATAAGGGATATAACTCTGGACATACGGTAATGCTTTTCAGGCAGGGAATCGGCGTCTGAAATATACTCATCAATATATCCCCTTACGCTCTGCTCTATGGAATGGTAACTGTTAACAGGCATCTGCTCTGCAGATTTGCATTTATACTGCCACATACCGTAGCTGCCTGCTTTATTTAACACATTTATATAAAGATATAACGGAATGCATTCCTTTACGTAACTGCTCCTAAGGGTCGTAAGCTCCTTTATAAAGCCGTCCCTTTCCGACAAATCATTTTCCAGCACGGAGGACAGGCCCTTTGCATAATCCCGTATCTTATCAATAAATTCGGATATTGATGAAGGAATTTCCCTTTCAGGGGCGGATAAATGCAAATCACACATATCGTATACCAGATTAAGCATTGTATCCTTAAGCTTAAGCTGTATTAATTCCATAGCTGTATTTTTTATATTTTCCTTTACGGAGGCTGACATAAATTTTATCTCCTTTGTATTTATTTTTTTCTTTTAAATATACCACAAATATAGTAAAATATAAACAGTATTTTGTATGGAAAGGATAAAATTTTATGAGGCAGAAGAAAATTGCGTTTACAACCTTAGGCTGTAAGGTTAATATGTATGATACTGAGGCCATGCGGGAGCTGTTTTTGCAAAGAGATTACAAAGAAGTTGATTTTGAGCAGGAGGCTGATGTATATCTGATAAATACCTGCTCTGTTACTAACCTGGGAGATAAAAAATCACGTCAGATTATCAGGCGTGCCAAAAAGCTTAATCCCGATGCAATAGTGGTTGCCTCCGGCTGTTATGCTCAGGTAGCCCCCGAAATCGTTGCACAGGTGGATGGTGTCAATATAGTAACCGGCATTAAGGACAGAGGCAATATTGTCGATATTGTGGAAAGCTATACAGGAAACGGAGTATTAAACCTTGTAAGCGACATTAAAACTGCCATTGAGTTTGAGCCCTTAAGCGTAACACGCCTTGAAGGACATACAAGAGCATACCTTAAAATACAAGAGGGCTGCAACAGATACTGCACATACTGTATTATTCCCTATGCAAGAGGCCCTATCAGAAGCCGCAAAAGCGATGAAGTAACCGCAGAGGTTGAAAAGCTTGCGGAAAACGGCTTCAAGGAGGTTGTGCTGACAGGTATTCATGTGGCAAGCTACGGACTGGATTTGGATGAGGGTGTATATCTGGCGGATATTATTGAAAAGGTCCACAGGGTGAAGGGCATTGAACGTATCCGCTTCAGTTCTATGGAGCCTCTTGCGGTAACGGAAAAATTTATTGAAAGAATGCAGGCGCTGCCCAAGGTTTGCGACCATTATCACCTCTCCCTGCAAAGCGGTTGTGACAAAACCCTGCATGATATGGGCAGACGATATACGGCACAGCAGTATTATGAGGCGGTTGAGAAGATAAAAAGAGCTTATCCCGATGGTGCCATAACAACAGATATTATTGTAGGCTTCCCCGGAGAAACAGATGAGGATTTTAAAAAGACCATGGCATTTGCGGAAAAATGCAAACTGGCAAAAATACATGTATTCCCATACTCACCAAAAGACGGTACTCCTGCCGCAAGGAGAAAGGACCAAATTCTCCCTCATATTAAATCTGAAAGAGCAAAGCAAATGGGTGAGCTAAGCAACAGACTGCAACGAGAGTTTATGTCAGCTATGGTGGGAAAAACCTTTTCAGTATTGTTTGAGAGAGAGGTAACCGGTGGTATTTATGAAGGCTACACCACAAATTATGTAAGAGTACTGGTAAAATCCGAGGAAAACCTCCACAACCGGATTATCAATGTAAAAATTACATCACTTGATGACAAAGAGTCAGCAGTATATGCTGAATTTTAACCGACACAGTAAATGAACCGTCCTCCAAAAGTCAGACAAAAATCTAACGATTAGGGGCGGTTCAAATTGTCTATATGTTTTTTTTATTGCCACTATAAGGAGGGTCATAGAATAAATGCAGCATATAAGCATATATTTCATCAATATTATAAGTCGTATTATTTTCCAAAAGATAATAGGCAACGGAAATCATGCCACCGCTGCGGTAATGGGCCATAAGCGGCAGGGGTAATCCGAAGTCATAACCCTTTTTGCTGAATTCCTTAAGATATTCCAAAATATGAGCGCTGATAATATTTTGCATAGTATGCATAAATATACCCGACATATTGTTTTTTATAATAAGTTTAAATTTTCTGCGGTTATTATGTATGTAGGTAATAATCGCCTTTAATAGCGAGGTATAAAATTCCTCTGGGGTATCAAAATTAGCCACAGGAGAAATATTTTCCATAAGTCCGCTGATTATTTCATTTACAACATAATTAAGCAGATGATATTTATCCTCAAAGTGCTTATAAAAGGTGGTACGGTGTACCCGCGCCTTATCACATATATCCACAACCTTTATTTGGTCAAATGAGTTTTTGTCAAGTAAATCAAGAAGTGCACCTGCCAGCGCACTGCGTGTTTTTATAATTCTTAAATCAGTATTTAAACCTTCCATATTATTCCTCCAGTCTGTAATAAAATACGACTAAAAAGTAAAATAGTTTTTTTTAGTGCAAAATTAATAAATGGGCCACTTTTTCAAAATTATGTACTGATTTTTTCTAATCGGCTGTTATAATAAAATAGAAAACAAACAGGAGATAAAATCATGATATGTATGTTTTATTCCTTCATGTCTGAAAGGGACGGAACGGAATTTGAGGACTTATATTATAAATACAAAAATCTGGTGTACCATATAGCACTTGGTATACTTAAGGACAGCTTTTATGCTGAGGATGCCGCCTCCGAAACCTTTTTCAATCTTGCCAAAAGCTTTAACAGAATAAAGACACTTGAAAGCAAACAGCTGGGCTGGTACGTGGCAGCAGCAGCAAAAAATACATCCTTAAATCTGCTTGAAAAAAGATCAAAAACAGATAAGAATATTGAATACGACAGCATAACCGAGGCCGTTGCCGCAGAGGAAAAGGGGTACAGTGTTGTAATTGATAAACTGGTATATACTGATTTGCTTAAGGTTATTGATAATCTGCCTCAGCAACAGAAAAGCATATTTTTATACAAGTATTATTACGAGCTGTCGGTTAAGGAGATTGCTTCCCTGATGGGACTTAAGGAAAATACCGTAACGGTAAATCTGTATAGGGCAAAGAAAAAGCTGTCAGGTTGGCTGAAGGAGGCTGATAATAGTGAAACATGATTATAATAAGGAGCTCTTTGATGCTTTATGCGGACAGCTTGCAATGGATTACATTGATAAGGAAAACGTCAATATCGCCGAAAAAATAAACAGCCTGCCGGAAGCAGATCTGTCACAGAACTTTAGACGCAAAATGAACATACTTATTTTTAAAATGAAAATGCAAAGCAGGCTTAAAAAGCTAAGCGGCTATGCGGCGGTATTAATTTTGCTTGTAGGTGCTGTAGGCATTACAAATACAAAAATAATAAATGCAGTCAAATCAAATTTTACCAACAGTATGGTATGGATAACGGACAAATTTATATCCACAGCACGCTTTAACTCAAATGTAGAGTATGATACCACACAATTTCCCCTTAACTGGCAATATATATATATTCCCACAAAGTTGCCCAGCGGTTATCATGTAGACAGCATTAAAAGCATAGGACAGGATTATTTTGCCATAAATTACAGTAAAGGAGATGAACCCCTTAAATTTGAGGTATGGAACGCCGACTCCGTTGTAAACAGCTTTGATACTTCAAGCGCTCAAATTACCAGAGTTAAGCTTAATTTAGGGACAGACGGACTTATTGTAACTACAAAGGACAGTATATACCTTAATTGGGGCAACGAGGGTTATGATTTTACCCTGACAGGCAGCAATATAACAGCAGAGGATTTGCAGGAGATAGCTGACAGCGTTGAAAAAATAGCAGAACAGTAGATAGTAGTAAAAAACGACTGCACATTAAAAAATGCAGCCGTTTTTAATTACTTACCGTATTTACGGGAATATCATTCTCCACATTATTAGCCTTAACAGCACGTCTGAAGCTGGTGGAAAAATCCAGTATATAAATCAGCATAAGTACTACGGCAACAGGCTTACCGTAGGATAAATAATATGTATTTACTATCGCCTCAATAATCGGCTGAAAGATTATAAACGTACAAAGTGACATTGCACCCCAGCACAGCGAGCTTTCCAGACAGATAACGCCGCGATAATTAAAAGGCTTATTGTCATAATTCCACCAAAAGTCACCAAAAAGGCGAGTCATAATTTTGGCAGTAACAATCTCCAACAGAGTTGCCATTGTCATACCGCATACAAAGGTTGCAATATAATTATGTGAAATAGGCTGTAAAATAAAATATACCGACAGAGCACCAAGGCCGTATATGGTACAAAACGGACCACGTATAAAGCCACGGTTTGTAATAGCTCGGTTTTCATATGTCATAACTATACATTCAAATATCCAGCCAAAAAAGCTGTACAAAAAAAAGCAATTTAAAAAATAGAAAATACTCATATCAAATGTCTGCTTAAAAAACACGTAATCACCTGCCCCTTTGCAATACATACCTATTGTTTATAATACAATATAAATATTTAAAAATCAATAGAAACTTATGTAAAAACATTAAATTTATTCCAATCTGTTAGCACTCATCTCAAGTGAGTGCTAAATTTTTCTTGACTTTTTTTCTGAGAGATATATAATTATAAATAAGGACTTATAAATCAGTGTTTATCCTACTAAGAAACACTAATTTAATAATAACATAAAAGGAGAGGACTATAATGGAAAGAGGAAATTTATCTATTACAAGTGAAAATATGTTGCCTATTATCAAAAAATGGCTGTATTCCGACTCGGATATTTTTATCCGTGAAATTGTCAGCAACGCCTGTGATGCTATCAGCAAGCACAAAAAGCTGGTACAAATGGGTGAAGCCGAGACTGCCGAAAATGAAACCTACAGAGTTGATGTTACCGTTGATAAGGATAATTCGGTTATTACTGTGTCCGATAACGGTATAGGTATGACAGCAGAGGAAATTAAGGAGTATATTACAAATATTGCGTTTTCCGGCGCAAATGACTTTGTAAATAAATATAAGGATAAAATGGGCGACGCCAATGATATTATCGGCCATTTTGGTCTGGGCTTTTATTCTGCCTTTATGGTTGCCGATAAGGTGCAGATTGACTCCCTCAGCTATAAGGAGGGAGCAAAGGCGGCACGTTGGATTTGTGACGGAGGTATTGAGTATGAAATGGGTGAGGAAAGCAATCGTACCGAAAGAGGTACCACTATCACCCTTTACATCGGTGAAGACGGCAAAGACTTTCTTGACGGTTGGAAGTTGAGAGAAGCTCTTACAAAATACTGCTACTTTATGCCTACGGAAATTTACCTTACCGATTTGGCACAGAAAAGAAAGGCGGCTGAAGATGCCGAAAAGCACGCAGCGGAGCATCCCGATGAACCTGTGGAGCCAAAAACAGAGCAGGCAATTAACGATACCGAGCCGCTTTGGCTGAAAAAACCATCCGATTGCACCGATGAGGAATATAAAAAATTCTATCACACAGTATTTACCGATTATAATGATCCTCTATTTTGGATTCACCTTAATATGGACTATCCTTTCAGGCTTAAAGGTATATTGTACTTCCCTAAGCTTAAGCACGATTTAGAGGCTATAGAGGGACAGGTTAAGCTGTATAACAATCAGGTATTTATAGCCGATAATCTTAAAGAGGTTATCCCTGAATTTCTGCTGCTTTTAAAAGGTACTCTGGATTGTCCGGACCTGCCTCTTAACGTTAGCCGAAGCTTTTTGCAGAACGACGGCTATGTTACCAAAATCAGCAAGTACATTGTTAAAAAGGTTGCTGACAAGCTTAATACCCTCTTTAAAAAGAACAGAGAGGAATATACGGGCTTTTGGTATAATATCAACCAGTTTATTAAGTATGGCTGTCTGCGTGAAAATGAGTTTTATGATAAGGTTAAGGAAAGCCTTCTTTATAAAACTACCTCAGGAGATTATGTAACCCTTGCAGAATATACTGACCGCAATAAGGAAAAATGCGAAAATAAGGTATTCTATGTAACCGATACAAAGCAGCAGGCACAGTATATCAAACTGTTCAAGGATAACGGCATGGAGGCTGTAGAACTGACTACAAGGCTTGATGTACCTTTTATCTCTTATCTGGAGGCTTATGCGGGCGCAGGTGTAAGCTTTGTGCGTATTGACAGTGCCGCTGATATGCTTAAGAAAAAGGATGCGGAGGCAGTAAGCGATGACACGGTTACGGCACTTACAAGCCTTTTTAAAGACAGCCTCGGTAAGGAAGTAAAGGTTAAGGCAGAGCCACTTACGGCAGAGGATGTTTCTGCTGTTATTGAGCTTAGTGAGCAGTCCAGACGTATGCAGGAAATGTCAGTTATGTATGGCATGGACGCAGCAGCCTTTCCAAGTGACGAAACCCTTGTACTTAACTCAGATAACAGTGTTGTTAAGCTGCTTTTGCAGCTTAACGAGGACGAAAATAAAAAGGAAGAAACCAAGCTTATCTGTCAGCAGATTTATTCCCTTGCCTCTATGAGCAATAAAACCCTTGATGCTCAGGAAATGACAGATTTTATAAGCAGAAGTAATAAGATACTTGAAATGCTTGCAAATAAATAATTTATAACTAAGGAAACAATGATTAATTCAAAAGGCAAAAATAAATTTAGCTCCTGCGGCTCAAAAAACAAGTAATTTTGCGCTTTTCCTGTAGGAAAAAAGGGCTATGAGCGTCAGATTTTTAAGTAAATTATTTTTGACAGCATTAATCAATGTTTCCCTAACTTATATTTGGGGCTGTCGCACTAAAAAATGAACTGCTCCCCGTCAAGTAGACAAATGAAAAAATATAAATTTTTCCTGCC
>CALIRN010000166.1 GCA_938042265.1 uncultured Eubacteriaceae bacterium | reverse complement strand
CAATTGCTGATGCTACCGGAGCTCAGCTATTGGAGCTTAATCCCTTTGAGGGGCTTGAACAGGAGGATATTGACGCAGGTGCGGACTACATTTCCGTAATGCGTGATAATCTTGAAAATATTAAACTGGTATTGGAGTGATAAATTTGACTGTGTTGGAGGTAAAAAATCTAAGCTTCAGCTATCCCGATAAAAGCATACTGCACAGGCTTGGCTTTAAGGTGGATAAGGCGGATTTTCTCTGTATTGTGGGTACAAACGGTACAGGTAAAAGTACTCTGCTTAAGCTGATTTTAAACAGACTTACACCTGTTGAGGGAGAAATAAAGCTTTTTGGTGAGCTGTCACAAAAATTTAGGGATTATAAAAAAATAGCCTATGTATCCCAGAAGGCCACTGATTTTAATGCGGATTTTCCTGCAACGGTGGAGGAAATCGTATCTTTGGGGCTGTATTCAAGTAGAGGTCTTTTTAAATTCTACTCAAAACAGGATAAGGCAAAGGTAAAAGATGCGCTTGAAAGAGTGGGTATGTATGACTATCACAATAAACTGATAGGTCTGCTTTCGGGAGGTCAGCAGCAAAGGGTATTTATTGCAAAGGCGCTTGTTTCCGATCCTGAAATTATTTTTCTTGATGAGCCTACGGTGGGTATTGACGTAAAGGCGGTGGATTCCATCTGCTGCCTTTTGGGAGAGCTTAATAAATCAGGGCTTACCATTGTAATGGTAACCCATGATATTTCTTCCATATTATATCACTCAAATAAGGTGCTCGTGCTGTCAGAGGACGGCAGCGGCGAGATAATGAGCTCAAATGATTTTAATTCAGGTACCATACTTGCTCATGTTCATCATAATCACCAACATTAAGGAGGATATAAGGTGGAAATTTTTCAAATGGAATTTATGCAGCGTGCCTTAATTGTGGCTGTGCTTATTTCAATTATTACCCCGATGATAGGCAATGTTATTGTTCTTAAAAGATTGTCTACAATAGGTGATGCCCTTTCTCATTCGGGGCTTGCAGGTGTCACGATAGGCCTTTGCATAGGTGTTAATCCTGTGCTTAGTGCAGTTATTGTATCGGTGCTGGCGGCGCTTACAATAGAGTATATAAGGAGGGGATTCCCTAATTATTCGGAGCTGGCAACAGCTATAGTGCTGTCCTTTGGCGTGGGACTTGCCGCAGTATTTTCGGGCTTTGTAAAAAATGCGGCTACACTTAACAGCTTTCTTTTTGGCTCAATAGTTGCCATATCAGATTTTGAAATGCGGATAGTGGTACTGCTTTCCGTTGTAGTTATTATAGTGGTTGTTCTACTGTACAGAGAGCTTTTTTACGTAACCTTTGATGAGGATGGGGCAGGTCTGTCTGGGGTACCGGTTAAGAGTGTTAATATGATATTTACGGTGCTTACGGCAATAGTGGTGTCCGTTGCTTTAAGAACGGTAGGCGCACTTGTAATATCCTCGCTTATGGTGGTGCCTGTTGCCTGTGCCATGTTGGTTTCAAAAAGCTATAGGCAGAATATAGTGCTGTCGGTTATATTTGCCCTTTGCTTTACCTTAACGGGACTTATAATAACTGCATTTTATGATATTAAACCCGGCGGAACAATTGTGCTTGTGGGTATAGCAGTACTGCTTGTGCTGCTGCTTATGAGAAGGAGAAGGTAGGAGATGAGAGCATATGTATGAAACAAAGGAGTTTTTATCCAACGGAGATAAATTTCTTGAGCTTTACAGACAGCTTGAGAGAGAGGGCAAGCGGGTATATTTTCCCGAAGCCACGGATAAGGAGAATATTATAGGCAGATTAATGAATGTACCGCAGCTTAAGCCCCTTAAGGATGATATTGACTATTGCAGGGTTGTACGCAACTTTCTTGTACATAATCCCAAGGTAAACGGCGAGTATGCCATTGTACCCTCTGATAAACTCATTGATTTTATGCAGCGCTGTGTGGACAGAATAAAAAATCCTCTTAAGGCAATGGATTATTCAATTAAAATAAATAATATGTATACGGCAGGCTTAAGCTCACGTATACTGGATATTGTAAGGCATATGAGGATAAACGGTTTTACCCATGTACCTATAATGGAAAATAACAGGCTGATAGGTGTATTCAGTGCAAATGTTCTTTTTGGATATCTTGCGGCTGCGAGTATTGAGGATATTACCTTAGATGCAAGAGTAGAGCAGTTTATTGACCATATTGCCCTGCATAACCATACCAATGAGTATTTCACCTTTATGGCAAAGGATGTAACCGTGTATGAGGTATCCCAGCGTTTTAAAATAGATGCAAAAACCATGAAGCAGTTGTGCGCAGTGTTTCTTACGGAAACAGGACAGAGCAATGAGCGTGTGCTTGCCATGATAACACCCTACTCATTGCTCAGGGATGCTCCTGAAATGTAAATCAGTGCTTGTTCGGTTAAAAAACCTTACGGGTGTTTTCAGGTAACCTTAACACTGATTTACGTCATCAGCCTCTTTATATAAAATTATATAAAAATTTTTAATAAATTATACAATAATTAAAGTTGCAATATTCAGTAATTTGGTTTATTATTAAATGGATTAAAATACTAACGAAACGGGAGGGACAGTATGTATTCGGTAAAAATTCAGGATATGATAAAGGAATTTAATTTAAAAAATCTTACCGAGGATATAAGCCTTGAGGGCAGACTTATAGAAACTGCCGAGGTTAATCGTCCTGCTTTACAGCTGGCAGGTTTTTTTGATTATTTTGAGTGTGAAAGAGTACAGATTATCGGCATTGTTGAATATACCTATTTAAGTAAGCTGGCTCCCGAATTCAGACAGGAAACATTGGAGAAGCTCTTTGAGCATAAAATGCCCTGCGTGGTTATATCCAGAGGCCTTGAGCCACATCCCGAGATGATGTTTTATGCAAGGGAAAGCGGTGTGCCTATTTTACAGACCCAATCCTCCACATCGGAGTTTATGGGTGAGCTGCTTAAATGGCTTAGGGTACAGCTTGCAGAGAGAACAACAATACATGGTGTATTGCTTGACGTTTACGGAGAGGGTCTGCTTATAATGGGTGAAAGCGGCATAGGTAAAAGCGAGGCCGCGTTGGAGCTTATAAAGCGTGGACACAGACTTGTTGCCGATGATGCGGTGGAGATTAAAAAGGTTTCATATACTACCCTTGTGGGCAGCTGTCCGGAGCTTATCAAGTACTTTATTGAGGTAAGGGGCATAGGTATTATAAATGTAAAGCAGATGTTTGGCGTGCAATCGGTTAAGGATACACAGGATATTGATTTGGTTGTCAGGTTTGAAACGTGGGAAAAGGGCAAGCAGTATGACAGACTGGGTCTTAAAGAGGAATATATGGATATACTTGGCAATAAGGTGGTATGCAATACCGTACCCATACGCCCCGGACGTAACCTTGCCATGCTCTGTGAGGCTGCGGCGGTAAACCGCAGGCAGAAGAAAATGGGCTACAATGCAGCACAGGCTCTTAACGATGCAATATTAAAGGGCGCAGGTTGTTAAAAAATTGGTATATAAAAAGGAGAAAAATTATGTATTATCTTGGTGTTGATATTGGAGGTACCAATATATCCGCAGGTATTATAGATGAAGACAGTAGGATTGTTGATAAGGCTTCAACCCCGACAATTCAGGGGAGAGACTATCATGATATTTTGGGTGATAGCGCAAGGCTTTGCCTTAAGCTGGCAGAAAAGAACAATATTTCCATGAAGGATATTTATTCGGTAGGTATAGGATTGCCGGGACTTTTGGATACTAAAAAGGGCTGTTTTGTATATGCAAACAACTTATCGTTTAATCATATAAATATAATAGATGAAGTAAAAAAATATATCGACAAGCCTATTTTTATTGAGAATGACGCTAACTGTGCAGCTATCGGTGAAATGATGTGCGGTGCTGCCCATGGCAATAAAAATGTAATTTATATTACCTTGGGTACAGGTGTAGGCGCAGGTATTATTTTAAATGGCAAGGTGTTCAGAGGCGCTTTTGGCGGAGGCGGTGAGGCAGGCCATATGGTTATTATGGCGCAGGGTGAGCCATGTACCTGCGGCAGAAAGGGGTGCTGGGAGGCCTATGCTTCCGCAACGGCTTTAAGACGTGAGGGAAGAATTGCCGCCGCAAAATATCCTAGCAGTGAAATATATAACCTTGTTGACGGTAATATTAAGCTTATAGATGCAAAAACGGTTTTTGATGCTGCTGACTTAAACGATGAGATTGCATTGGAGATAGTTGACCTGTATTCCAAATATCTTGCAATAGGTCTTGTTAACCTTGTAAACATTTTCCAGCCTGAGACAATAGTAATAGGCGGCGGTATATGTGCTCAGGGTGACAGAGTTATAACTCCGGTTACAAAAATTTTAAAGGAAAAGGTATATGGAGGTGAGCTTAAAACAAAGCTTGCCATTGCAACACTTGGAAATGATGCTGGTATTGTAGGTGCGGCACTGCTGTATAAAAATTTTGATTGATGGAAGTGAATGTATGACAGATACAAAGCTTTTTGAAAATATAATTGCAGCCGAGGCTGTAAGGATAAATGAGCCAATGAGCGCTCATACCACCTTTAAAACGGGAGGGCCTGCGGAGATTATGCTTTTGCCCTCCTGTATTGAGGAAATTAAAAATATTATTGATGTCTGTAATAAAAATGCTGTAAAATATTGTGTAATCGGCAACGGTAGCAACCTGCTTGTAAGTGATAAGGGCATTAAGGGAGTTGTAATTAAGCTTGGCAAAAGCTTTTCTCATGTCAGCGTCAGCGGAAATACTATAACCCTGCAGGCAGGGGCTCTTTTATCTACAGCTGCAGGTACCGCACTTAGGGAAGGTCTTAAGGGTATGGAGTTTGCGGCAGGTATTCCCGGTACAATTGGCGGTGCCGTGTGTATGAACGCAGGTGCTTACGGCGGTGAAATGAGGGATATTATAAAGGCGGTTAAAGTCCTTTATAAGGGCGAAATTATTACTCTTTCAAATGAGGAATGTGGTTTTGTTTACCGTAGCAGCCGCATTATGAGGGAGGGTATGCTTGTCCTTGAGGCTATAATTGAGCTGCAAAAGGGCAGCAGCGAGGAAATAAAGGCGGTTATGGAGGATTATACCCAAAGGCGGCGCTCAAAGCAGCCCCTTGATAAGCCAAGTGCTGGCAGTACATTTAAGCGGCCTCAGGGACATTTTGCAGGCAGGCTTATTGAAGATGCAGGGCTTAAGGGCTTTTCTGTAGGCGGTGCACAGGTAAGTGAAAAGCACGGCGGTTTTGTTATAAATAAGGGCAATGCCTCAAGCAGTGATATATTAAGTCTCATTAAAGCTGTACAGGATAAGGTGTATGCGGATACGGGCGTAAGGCTGGAGCCTGAGGTGCGTATTTTAGGTGAGTTTTGACGGGAGTGATAAGATGAGATTTTTAATTGTTACCGGTATGTCCGGAGCAGGAAAAAGTACGGTGCTTAAATTTCTGGAGGATATAGATTATTTTTGCGTAGATAATCTGCCCCCAAGCCTTATACCAAAGTTTGCCGAGCTTTGTCAGTCAGGCAGTGATATTGAAAATGTTGCTTTGGGTATTGATATAAGGGGTGGCAAGCTGTTTAAGGATTTGTTCAGCTATATATCCGAAATGAAAAATGAAACCAATAAAATCGAAATACTTTTTATGGACAGCTCCGATGAGGTGCTTTTAAAGCGATATAAGGAAACAAGACGTTCTCATCCCCTTGCCAGAGGCGACCTTGCAACAGTAGGTATACAAAGAGAGCGTGAAATGCTTAAGGACATTAAGAAAAAGGCTGACTATATAATTGATACCAGTCATATGCTTACAAGGCAGCTAAGGGCACAGCTTAGTGATATGTTTCTTGAAAATAAGAATTTTGACAGCCTTATGGTTACGGTGCTTAGCTTTGGCTTTAAGTACGGTATTCCTCACGATGCGGATTTGGTTTTTGATGTGCGTTTCCTGCCCAATCCTTTTTATATTGCGGAGCTTAAAACGCATACTGGCAATGATGTTGCCGTAAGGGACTATGTAATGCAGTTTAGTGAAGCACAGCAGTTTTTGACTATGCTTAACAATATGCTGGAGTTTTTAATACCCAATTACATAAAGGAGGGTAAAAATCAGCTTGTAATTGCTATAGGCTGTACAGGCGGAAAGCATAGAAGCGTTACCCTTGCAAACGAGGTATATACAAACCTTAAAAAGGTAGGGCACAGCGTGGTAATTGCCCATAGGGATATTGACAAGGATAGCAAGAGGTAGTATACTATTAAAATAAGAAAACGCTGATTTAATCGGTGTATCTGTAAAAGGTGATTATATGTCATTTTCATCTGATGTCAAGGAGGAGCTGTTAAAGCATACCGATTTGGCACGGCATTGTATTATAGCCTCGCTGTGTGCAATAATAAATTTGTGCGGTGAGTACAGTATTGCCAACGGTGATAACTATGTGGTTATTTCATCTGAAAATGATAAGGTTATTGAGCTTTCAGCCCGGCTTATTGAAAAGCTGTTTGGCTGTAAAAGTGATGTTACTGCGCTTGATAACAGACCGGCAATAGTTTTGCTTGGCGAGCAGGCGGATAATGTGCTCTCTGCGGCAGGCTTTACAGGCCGAGGCTCTCTTACCGAGGAGGAGCCTATAAATCCTCTTATTGTAGCAGGTGATTGCTGCAAAAGGGCATATCTTAAAACGGCATTTATCTGCTGCGGTTCTGTTACCGATCCGGAAAAGACCTATCATTTTGAGTTTGTAAACAATGACTACTATCATGCACTTAATCTTAAGAGCATAATATCAGGCTTTGGTATTGAGGCAAAAATTATTGAGCGTAAAAACCACTATATAGTTTATCTTAAAGAGGGTGAACAGATTGTTGATATGCTTAACCTGATTTCAGCCCATAAGGCACTTATGGAGTATGAAAATAAGCGTATCATAAAAGAGGTGCGCAATAACGTAAACAGGATTGTCAACTGTGAAACCGCCAACCTTAACAAGGTTGTGCTTGCATCGGTTAAACAGCGTGAGGCTATAGAATATATTAAAAATAAAGTTGGTTTTTCCTATTTGTCAGAGCAGTTGGAGGAGATTGCCAGGGTAAGGCTTGATAACCCAAATATGAGCCTTAAGGAACTTGGCGGGCAGTTAAATCCTCCGGTAGGCAAATCGGGTGTAAATCATAGATTAAAGAAAATTTGCGAAATTGCAGAACAACTGAAGGGGGAACTTTAGTATGGTAAAAAAGCAGGTAGTTGTAGGCTCCAGTATGGGTGAAAGACCTATTGCTATGCTTGTACAGACAGCGAGCAGATATGCCAGCAGCTTACATCTTCAGATGGAAAACAAAAATATTAATTTAAAAAGCATTATGGGTGTTATTTCAATAGGTGCTCTTGGCGGACATGAGGTAATTATTACAGCCGACGGTTCTGATGAAACAGAGGCTTGTGAGGCTATTGTGGAATTTCTTGCTTAAGGCTTTTGTTTTAACAACATTATTATAAAAACTATGAATAAGAGGAGTAGCTGTTGGCATACACAAGAGAGAAGCATTCGCAGGCTGAAAGATGCTTTTGTAAAAGCAATAGTGAAGGTAGCTTAGGAGTTGGCATACTGAATTAAGCAGTAGGTGTGCCCGTTGGCTGCGTTAAGGCTGTTAAGTGCCCGCTATGTGCGGGAAATAAGGTGGTACCACGGATACTTTCGCCCTTAATTGTGACGGGAGTGTCCTTTTTATTTTGTAAATTTATATCAGGAGGAACAAAAAATGATGAAAGAAATGGCTAAAAGCTATGACCCTTCCATTGAAGAAAGAATATATCAAAACTGGCTTGATAAGGGTTATTTCCATGCCGAGGTGGATAAAAGTAAGGAGCCTTTTACAATAGTAATTCCGCCCCCAAATATTACAGGTCATCTTCACATGGGACATGCTTTGGACGAAACCATGCAGGATATTCTTATCCGTTGGAAGAGAATGCAGGGCTATAACGCTCTTTGGGTACCGGGTACTGACCATGCGGCAATATCCACTGAGGTTAAAATAGTTAATCAGATGCGTGAAGAAGGCCTTACAAAAGAGGATTTAGGCAGAGACGGTTTCCTTAAAAGAGCATGGAAGTGGAAGGAGGAGTACGGTGGTACTATCCTTAATCAACTTAAAAAGCTCGGCTCCTCCTGTGACTGGGAGCGTGAGCGCTTTACCATGGACGAGGGGCTTTCGGATGCAGTTCTTACCGTATTTTGCAGGCTTTATGAAAAAGGGTATATCTATCGTGGTGAAAAGCTAATTAATTGGTGTCCGACCTGTCAGACAACGATATCAGATGCAGAGGTTGAGCATGAGGATAAGCAGGGTGGCTTCTGGCATATCAAGTATCCTATTAAGGGTATGGACAGATTTCTTGAGTTTGCAACTACAAGACCTGAAACTATGCTTGGTGATACTGCCATTGCAGTTCATCCGGAGGATGACCGTTATAAGGATGTTGTGGGAAAGACCTGTGTTGTACCTTTTGTGGACAGAGAAATACCTATTATTGCCGATGAATATGTGGACAGAGAGTTTGGTACGGGTGTTGTAAAAATTACGCCTGCACATGACCCTAATGACTTTGAGGTGGGCGGCAGACATAATCTGCCTGTTATCAATATTATGAATGATGACGGTACAATTAATGAAAACGGCGGTAAGTTTGCAGGTATGGATCGCTACGAGGCAAGAGCGCAGATTGTTAAAGAGCTTGATGAGATGGGACTGTTTATTAAAAAGGAGGATATTAACCATGCCGTTGGTACTCACGACCGTTGCCACAGCGTAATTGAGCCTCTTATTAAGAAGCAGTGGTTTGTAAAAATGGAGGAGCTTGCAAAGCCTGCCCTTGATGCTTATTACAGGGGTGACCTTAAATTTGTTCCCGATCGCTTTGGCAAGATATATACTCACTGGTTGGAGGATATACGTGACTGGTGTATTTCAAGACAGCTTTGGTGGGGACACAGAATACCTGCCTATTATTGTGACTGCGGTGAGATAATTGTAAGCAAAACTGCGCCTACTGCTTGTTCTAAGTGCGGAGGTACACATCTTGTACAGGATGAGGATTGCCTTGATACATGGTTTTCATCTGCCCTATGGCCTTTCTCAACTCTTGGCTGGCCTGAGAAAACTCCTGAGCTGGAGCATTTTTATCCTACAAGCGTGCTTGTAACAGGATATGATATTATTTTCTTCTGGGTTGTAAGAATGGTATTTTCCGCTATGGAGCAGATGGGTGAGGTGCCCTTTAAAACAGTGCTTATT
>CALIRN010000165.1 GCA_938042265.1 uncultured Eubacteriaceae bacterium | reverse complement strand
AAAGTATAAAAGATGAGTAGATTAAAAAAAATAATAAGTGTAGTATTTATGCTTTGTCTTATTGCAGCCCTTAGCGGCTGTAATAAGTCGGAACAAGGTACAATTGTTAATACGGACTCTACCTCAATAAGCTTTACTGATGATGATGGAGTGCTTATCAGCCTTGATAAGCCTGGAGAAAGAATTATATCACTTTATTCCGCTCATACGGAAAATATATATTATCTTGGTGCGGGCGACAGGCTTATAGGCGCATATAAAACCTGTACTTTTCCGCCTGATGCCGCATTTCTTGACAGGTTTGATTATAACGGTGACCCAGAGGCACTTATTGCGGCTCAGCCCGATTTGGTCATAATACGACCCTTTGTAAGAAAAAAGGCACCTGATTATGTAAAGGCTGTAGAAAATGCAGGTATAACCGTTGTATCTCTCTATCCTGACAGATTTGAGGAGTTTGATGATTACATCAATAAACTTGCCATGCTGACAGGCACGGAGGACAATGCAAAGCCTCTGCTTGAGGAATTTCATAAGGAACTGGAGAACATTAAAACTGCCACGTCTGACGTAGAAGAAAAGCAGAATATCTTTTTTGAGTCTACCGAAACAAATGTAAGAACCGTTACGGCAAATTCCATGGCAGGTATTGCGATGGAGTATGCAGGTGGGAACAACATAGCAAAGGATGCAGAACCAATAGAAGACGGCAGCTCTATTGCCGCATTTGGTGATGAAAAGGTGCTTATGAACGCAGATAATATTGATGTTTATGTATCCCAGAGAGGCTCAATGAACAGCGGTGCAAGCAAGCAGGGTATATCCGAGCGTGCAGGCTTTGATACAATCAGGGCTTTGCAGAACGACAGATTTTATACCATAAATGAAAAGCTGATTTCTTCACCAACCTTCAGATATGTAAAGGGGGTAAGAGAGCTTGCAAGGTATCTTTATCCCGGGTTAATGGATGATACAACATCCTACACAAACAATAATCCCGCTGTAAGAAGGGATTTTGCAAATATTCTTTTCAGAGAGCTGCATATACCCGTATTTGTGCCAAGTTCCTCCTCCTATTATCAGAGTGAGCAAAGTGGACATACCTTTGGTATGTTTGAGGATGTAACCTGGCAGGATAATGACTTTGACAGCATTGAAGCCTGTGTGGAAATGGGTTATATTGAGGGTGAAAAAAAGGAGGGAAAGGAGTATTTCAATCCTTCCGATGCAGTTACCCGTGACGAGCTTGCTCAGACAATTTTTGTTATAGGTGATTTCAGCTCAAAGGAGGAAAATACACCTATTTCGGATATTAGCGAAAGTGAGCATCAAAGAATAATACAGGTGCTTGTAGATAACGGAGTTTTTAAACTTAATGACGGAAAGTTTGAGCCTAAAAGACAGGTAACAAACAATGAAATATTAAAGGCACTTGAATTTGTAAAATAATAAAGGTACGGTAGGTGAACAGTAATGGGGCCGAAAAGCGGATATACAACGGGCACCTGTGTTACAATAGGGGCAAGAGCCGCCATAAGAATGATATTTGAGCACAGGATAATTAAGCGTGAAAGTGTAATTACACCAAAGGGTATAAAAATTGAGGCTGAAATTTTAGAGCCTGATTTTGGTGGAGGCTTTGCAAGCTGTGCCGTTAAAAAATATTCGGGAGATGATCCGGATGTTACAAACGGTATATTACTGTTCACTACCGTTACATTAAAAAAGGACCGTAATATATTTATTGACGGTGGTTTGGGCGTAGGCAGAGTAACGAAGCCCGGACTTCAGCAGCAAATAGGTGAGGCAGCTATAAACAGAGTACCAAAGGAAATGCTGACAAAGAGCGCCATGGAACTTTTTGAAGAATACGGATATGAGGGCGGTGCGGATATAATAATAACCGTTCCGGAGGGTGCAGCGGTTGCAAAAAAAACCTTTAATCCACGGCTAGGTATAGAGGGCGGCATATCTATCCTTGGTACAAGCGGAATTGTTGAGCCGATGAGTGAGCAGGCAATAATTGATACAATCAGGGTTGAGCTAAAGGTAAAAAAGGCAAATGAGGGTGATTATGTAATGATAGCCCCCGGAAATTACGGTATTGATTTTATAAGGGACAGCTTTAAGGTTGATTTAAACAGTGCCGTTAAGTGCAGCAATTATATAGGCGAGACTCTGGATTTTGCCCTGCAATGCGGCTTTAAGGGTGTTTTGCTTATAGGACATATAGGTAAGTTTGTTAAGCTTGCAGGAGGAATAATGAATACTCATAGCTCAAATGCCGACTGCCGTATGGAAATTTTAGCGGCAAATACGGCTCTGGTATGTGATAATATTGAGCTTGTAAGAAGCGTTATGGATTGTGTAACTACAGATGATGCTGTTAAGCTTTTATTTGATGCAGGTATTTGTGATTTGGTAATGAAAAAAATTATGGAAAGGACAGCTTTCTATATTGATAATAGAGTAAAGGGAAAGATTGAAACGGGTGTGCTTATGTTCA
>CALIRN010000164.1 GCA_938042265.1 uncultured Eubacteriaceae bacterium | reverse complement strand
GGTGTAATTCCGAAGCCGACAGTACAGTCTGGATGAAAGAAGATGAAATATATTGATTATATTTTAGTATCTTTTACCTTGGGATTAATCTCAGGGTTTTTTTATTGTTACAATAGCCCTGAGTAAATAATCATTTTTAAGAGGTGCAGTTATGGATTATATGAAATATTCAATTGAGCTTGCCAAGAGAGGTATTGGTCTGGTTAACCCAAACCCTCTTGTAGGTGCCGTAATTGTAAAGGATAACAAAATAATTGCAGAGGGCTGGCATCAAAAATACGGTGGACCTCATGCTGAAGTAAACGCCTTTAACAACGCTGTGTGTGATGTCAAGGGAGCCGATATGTATGTTACCCTTGAGCCTTGTGCTCATTACGGAAAAACACCGCCCTGCGCCAATGCTATTGTTGAGCACGGCATAAAAAGGGTCTATATAGGTATGAGGGACCCCAATCCCCTTGTTGCAGGCAGGGGTATAAAAATACTTGAGGATGCAGGTATAGAGGTTATCTGCGGTGTAGATGAAGAAGAATGCCGTAATCTTAATCCTGTATTTATCAAATATATAACCACAGGCAGGCCTTTTATTGTTATGAAAACCGCAATGTCCCTTGACGGTAAAATTGCCACCTGTACAGGTCAGTCTAAGTGGATTTCCTCCGAAAACTCACGTAATGCAGTACAGTATATGCGCAAATCATTAAGTGGAATTATGGTAGGCATTAATACTATTTTGGCAGATAATCCCCGTCTTACCTGTCGTATTGAAAATTCACGCAATCCTGCTAAAATTATTTTGGACTCCAAACTCAGAGTGCCCGAAAATGCACTTATTTTTAAGGATCTGCCAAATACACGTTGCATCATTGCAGTAGCCGATCAATATGAAAAGAGTAAGGCTGAAAGGCTCATTTCAAAAGGAGCTGAAATTATTAAAGCTCCTAATCATGATGGACAGATTGACTTAAACCTGCTTATTACAAAACTTGGCGAACTCAAAATTGACAGTATACTGCTTGAAGGCGGCGGTACCCTGAACTTCTCCGCCTTAAATGAAGGTATTGTAGATATGGTTGTCAGCTTTATTGCTCCCAAAATTATAGGGGGCAGCAATGCCAAAACACCGGTTGAAGGTCATGGATTTGAACAGCTCAATAATGCAGTTAATTTGGAGGATATTAATATAAAAGAGTATCATGGGGACTGTCTGATATACGGTAAGGTAAGGAGGAATTAAACACTTATGTTTACAGGAATTGTAGAGGAACTGGGAAAAATTATTTCCATTGGCAGCAGTATTAAAATGTCAGCATCAAAAATCCTTAATGACATACACATTGGTGACAGTATATCAGTAAACGGTATCTGTCTTACAGTAACTGACTTTAACGATAAAAGCTTTACTGTTGATGCCATGCCCGAAACCTGGCACCGCACCGCTTTAAAGCAGCTTGGTATCGGCTCTGAAGTTCATCTGGAACGTGCCATGTCGGCAAACAGCAGATTTGGCGGTCATATAGTAAGCGGTCATATTGACGGAACAGGTATAATATGCGGCTATAAAAATGACGGAAATGCTATATGGATTACCATAAAAGCCGACAAAGACTTACTTAGATATATTGCACCAAAGGGCTCTGTTACAGTAGACGGAGTAAGCCTTACGGTTGTAGACAGTCTTAGTGACTGCTTTACAATATCACTTATTCCCCACACCTCGGCTGTTACAACCCTTACATCTCATAAAACAGGAGATTTGGTAAACATTGAAACCGACGTGCTGGCAAAGTATATTGAACACCTTGTCAACTTTAATAAAAGCGATAGAAAAATTGATATGGAATTTTTAACACGCTGCGGTTTTTGAAGGGAGGTTAACTATGTTTAAATATAATACTATTGAAGATGCCATTGAAGATATAAAAAACGGTAAAATGATAATTGTTTCTGACGATGAAGGCAGAGAAAACGAAGGGGATCTTATCATGGCAGCCGAAAAGGTAACAGGGGACGCCATGAACTTTATTGCAACATACGCAAAGGGACTTATATGTATGCCTGCCTCAAAGGATATGCTCCAAAGGCTTGATATACCACAAATGGTTGAAAATAATACCGACAACCATTGCACTGCCTTTACCGTATCAATAGACCATATTAATACAACAACAGGCATTTCTGCTTTTGAGAGAGCTGAAACCGTTTTAAATTTTACCGATGTCAATGCTAAGCCGGAGGATTTTCGTCGTCCTGGTCATATATTTCCTCTTGCCGCAAGAGACGGCGGAGTTCTGGAGCGTGACGGTCATACCGAAGCAACGGTAGACCTTGCAAGGCTTGCAGGCTTAAAGCCCTGCGGTATCTGCTGCGAAATTATGAACGATGACGGTTACATGGCACGTACTCCCGATTTAATTAAGTTTTCGCAGAAGCACGGCTTAAAATTTATTACTGTTGAAGCGCTAAAAAAATATATACTCGAAAAAGGATATTATGTTGAAAATGTTGTAACCACTACTCTGCCTACAGACTTTGGTGAATTTAATATATCCGGCTTTATTGACCGCAGGACAGGAGAACACCATATTGCGCTTACAATGGGTGATATTTCAGACGGCAGACCGGTACTCACCCGTATTCACTCCGAGTGTCTTACAGGCGATGTACTTGGTTCACACCGCTGTGACTGCGGTAACCAATACAAAGCTGCCCTTAAGGAGATTTCCGAACGAGGCAGAGGAGTTTTACTCTATATGCGTCAGGAAGGTAGAGGCATAGGCTTAATCAATAAGCTAAAAGCATATAAGCTGCAAAATCAGGGCATGGATACTGTTGAAGCAAACCTTGCTCTCGGCTTTCCGGAGGATATGAGAAAGTACGATACAGCCGCTTATATGCTTAAAGCGCTTGGTATCAACAGTGTTGAGCTTATGACAAACAACCCTAAAAAAATTGATGGTATTGAGAAATACGGTATAACCGTTGCAAAACGTGTACCCATTGAGGTTAGTCACAGCCATACGGCTGATTTCTATATGCACACAAAAAAAATAAAAATGGGTCATTTACTTGAAAATGACAATTAAGGAGGATATTAAATGAAAATTTTAGAAGGAAATCTCATAGGAAGCAGTAAAAAATTTGCCATTGTGGCAAGCCGTTTTAATGAGTTTATTGTAAATAAGCTTATAAGCGGAGCACAGGACGGACTTGTAAGACATGGGGTAAATGATGATGACATTACCCTTGCCTGGGTTCCGGGGGCCTTTGAGATACCGCTTATTGCACAAAAACTTGCAAAATCAGGCAAATATGATGCTGTTATCTGCCTTGGCGCAGTAATCAGGGGCGCCACCTCTCACTACGATTATGTATGCGCTGAGGTTTCAAAGGGTGTTGCACAGGCAGGACTTAATTCAGGAGTTCCCGTACTCTTCGGAGTTGTTACAACAGAAAATATTGAACAGGCTATCGAAAGGGCTGGTACCAAGGCTGGCAATAAGGGTTATGATGCTGCTGTAACCGCTATAGAAATGGTAAACCTCTCCGATAATATTTAATATGAAAATCAGACAGATAATTTCAAACAAAAAAGATTTTCTTGAGCTTCTGCTTTTAGGTGATGAACAGGAGGATATGATAGATAAATATATTTCTGTCGGAGATATGTTCGTCTTATATGACAAGGAGCCGATTGCACAATGTGTTGTTACATATAACGGCAGCGGCATTTATGAGATTAAAAATATCTCGGTGTATCCGAAATACAGGCGTCAAGGCTATGGTAAAGACCTTATTAACTATGTTTTAAACCACTATAATGGTAGGGAGCTTATATTGGGTACAGGAGAAAGCCCCGCAACCCTTATCTTTTACAATAAATGCGGATTTACCTACTCACACCGCATAAAAGATTTTTTTACCGAAAACTATAACAGACCAATATATGAAGGCGGCGTTATACTCAAGGATATGGTTTATCTGAAAAAATCCTTTGAATAAAAAACAGGGAGGTCAATACCAAAGTTTTTGTAAACCTCTAAACTGATATATAATAAAATTATCAGTTTGGAGGTTTTTATTATGGCAGAAAGAAAAAGAAATGAAGGACCTGAAAGACAGGCTTTAAGAGAAATGATGGCAGGTTATTTAAAGGATAATACAGTTAAGAATAGTTATAGAAAGAAAACTATGCATACAAGCTATGGAGATATGGAGCTTGATATTCTCAGATACCGTAATTGCGAATATGAGCCACATATCATCAAAAAATATCAGAATACACTTACTCAGGATATGACAGAAGATATCGCTTTAATGGAATTAGACAATTTTTCAGAATAATGGGACAGCAAATATACAACAATATCAAGAAGCTGGCATGAAAACTGGGCTACATTATCAACTTACTTTAAAGAACGTATTAAAGCAGTGTTAAATAGTACATTGAAATATAAAATTTAGCTGTATACTATAAACAAGGATAGGACTTTTTACCTTGTCCTATCCTTGTTATTAAATACATAAGTTTTTAGTGTTTACACAAAACTTGAAACGATCTAAATAATGCTAATATTAAAAGATTTCAATACAACACTATTAATTATTAATTTAAGAAATATATCTGATTTATTCCGCAAAAGAACCGATTTCAATCAAATTACCCTCCGGATCCGCAATATAACAGGTTCGCTGTCCCCATGGCTCGGTTGTCGGCTCCATTACCGGTACTGCTCCCTTTTCCACTACAGCTTTAAATGTCAAATCTACCGCCTCGTAGTTTTCAACGCTTAATGCGATTTCATAATGACCGTTTATATCGTCCGCATATTCAAACTTACGGTTTGTCATCATTTCAAAAGCCTTTCTTCCGTATAGCAGAAAAAGTGTACCATCCTTTTCAAGATACACATTTGAGGTATTTTCATCATCTTTAATCTCAAAACCTAATACATCTCTGTAAAAGCGCACCATTACAGCCATATCCTTAACAAAAATTCCAAATCCGTCCAATCTCATTGTATTTTTCTTACACCTTTTTTCTTTTTTATTTTTCTCTCGGGCAATTCCGTAAACATTTCTTCAACCATAGCCTGCAGTTTTTCCCTGTCATCCAAAATTGTAACCGAAAGCATAGGCTTTGCTCCCTCATAAGGCGGCTCTGCCACACTGTCTGGCATATATTTCTTGCTTGCCTCAGTAATTTTCACCATAAATCCATTTTCATAAATTCCGCCGAAAATCCTATCTTTGTAATAAAAGATATAGCCTCCCATCATTGAAATACTGCGAACATCACCCAGGCTGTCCAACTGTTCCGTAACGTATCTCACCCCTTAATCCTTGATTTTTTCATAATTGGCTAAAATACCTATAGCCTCATCAACATAATTACAATAAAAAATGTACCATATTTACCTCCTTATATAATAAATATTTAATTTATTATATGTCATTACATACCTTTATTCTTGTAAAAATGCGACATCCTGCCAAGCATATATTTTTGCCTCAGTCACAGACATTGTATGAAAGCGTTTAAACTCTCTCATCATATGTGCCTGATCTGTATAACCATACTTAAATACAGCATCCTGCACCTGAAAATTACTACTAAATACAATATCATTCCATAAATACTGGTATCTGATGAGGGTAGATAAGCGTTTCGGAGAAATGCCAATGTTATCCTTAAACAATCTTTCCATCTGTCTTGTACTTATATATACCAAATTTGAAAGCCTATCTATCTGTGCATTTCCTTTTTTATCAAGTATCTCGCCGACAGCCTCATATACAACAGGGCTACAGTGCTTAAAGCAAATATGCTTTAATAAATATTTTTCTGCAACTTCAATTCTGCTTTTAATATCCGTAATCTCAAAAAGCAACGGTTCCATTTCTTTTTTCAGTTTGTAAAAATGACAGTCCGCATCAAAAAAACTGTTTTTTGTATCCCTCATTGAGTCTTCTGAAAAAATAACCGCACTCCAAGGATAAAACCTAATGGCAAAAGTTGAAATAAGCTTATTACTTTTATTTTCATTACTGACCGTAAAAGAGCTGTCATTAATTCCGCAAAAGCTGCTATTTATAATATTATTTGTAAAATCAACATTAAAAATAATGTCCATACAGGTATCCGGTATTATAAGGCTTTGCATCTGAATATTACTTGTGCCCTGACTTACAGGCTTTTCCGTCCCCCAAAAGCACCTTATATATGACTTTAATGCTCTGCAAGGCTCATATTCCTTATATGTATTGCCACATCTAAACGGTGTGGCGGTTATTGGGCTGTAAATTTTATGTAAAGTCATAATACGCTCCTTTTTGTATTATAAACTAAGGCTGACCCAAAGCGGACTGACTGGCAAAAAAACATCTTATTTCATCTTCCCATAAATTTATTATACAGCAGAACAATTAAAATGTACAATAAAAAAAGGAAAGTCAAAATTAACCTCCCTATCGTAGGCATATACCTTTGGCGGAAACAAAAGCATAAGCAATATTATACCAAATATTATTGTCAGTCTGTACCTCATAAGCAACACCTCAATATAAGTGTACAGCCTTAAAAGGTTATATACAAGCACTATCGAAAGCAAATAAATATAAGCTTCATCAAGTAATTTTATTTTACTCTTAAAAGCAGCAAAAACCGCTGTAAATCGAGCTATACCCTATTACAGCGGTTTAAAAAAGCAATTATATCAACCTAAAGCATCTGCTTCCTTAGCAGCCTTTTTTGCGGCTCTTTTAGCCACTCTGGCTTCTTTTCTTCTCTTCCTTCTGAGTAGATGGTCAGTATACTTGGAGTAAATGGCAGGTATAATAAACAGTGTAACCACTGTTGCTATACTAAGACCAAATACCTCAACAATGGCAAGACCTCTCATCATTTCCGAGCCGTCGGCATTAGAAATCATCATAGGTATCATAGCGATAACCGTTGTCAGGGTTGACATAAGTACAGGTCTGAAACGGGAAGGACCCGATATACGCATTGCCTCTGTAGGCTCCATTCCCTGCTCTCTTACAAGCAGATTAGCATAGTCAACAAGTACAATAGCGTTGTTAACGCCAACACCTACGAGCACGATAAGACCGATAAGTGATGTAATGGAAATAGGCTCACTAAGCAGGAAGCAGCCAAAAAGCGCTCCCGTCATACCTACAGGCAATGCACAAAGTACAATAATAGGGTAGGCA
>CALIRN010000163.1 GCA_938042265.1 uncultured Eubacteriaceae bacterium | reverse complement strand
TCAGAAAATATGACAGGCTCAACTGTGTAGTACAGGAAAACGTAAATGCCGTAAGGGTTGTAAAGGCTTACGTAAGACAGGAACACGAAATTGAAAAATTCCACGGGGTGTCTAAAGAGGTTTACGATCAGTTTAAGGCGGCAGAAAAAATAGTTGCCTTCAATTCTCCCGTTATGCAGACAATTATGTATGCAAGCATGATAGTTTTAAGTCTTATTGGCGGTAAATACATTGTATACGGACAGATGCAGTCGGGAGAGCTTACAAGCCTTATTATGTATACAACCATGATTTTGTCATCCCTTATGATGGTATCAATGATATTTGTAATGCTGCTTATGGCACGTACCGCCGCAGGACGTCTAACAGAGGTGCTTACAGAGAAGTCCACCATGACCTCGCCCGAGAAGGCAACGGATACCGTTGCTGACGGCAGTATTGAGTTTGATAATGTGTCCTTTGGCTATAATGATGATGAAAATAAGCAGGTGCTTAAAAATATCAATATTAAAATTAAAAGCGGAGAAACTGTAGGTATTATAGGCGGTACGGGCAGCTCAAAATCAACCCTTGTACAGCTTATACCAAGGCTTTATGATGTAAAAAGCGGCAGCGTCAGGGTTGGCGGCAGAGATGTGCGTGAGTATGACCTGGAGGCGCTGCGCGATCAGGTGGCAATGGTACTGCAGAAAAATGTACTGTTCAGCGGTACAATAGCTGATAATATCCGCTGGGGAAACAAAAACGCAAGCGATGCGGAGGTGGAGCGCGTATGCAGGCTTGCTCAGGCAGACGGCTTTATAAGAGAATTTCCATGTAAGTATAATACAATGCTGGAACAGGGAGGCACAAATGTATCAGGCGGACAAAAGCAGCGCCTTTGTATTGCCAGAGCGCTTCTTAAAAAGCCTAAAATACTCATACTTGATGACTCCACATCGGCGGTTGATACCAAAACAGACAGCCTTATCCGCAAAGCCTTCCGTGAGGAAATACCAAACACTACCAAGCTGATTATTGCACAGAGGATAAGCTCCGTAGAGGACGCAGACAGAATAATTGTACTGGACGGCGGAGAAGTAGCAGGCTTTGGCACGCCTAAGGAGCTTTTGGAAAACAACAAAATATACCAGGAGGTATATTATTCTCAAATGAAGGGAGCTGATAATGGTGAATAAAAGCAAAATAAAAATGCAGACGGCAAAAAGGCTAATGCGTTATGTTACGGGTATATACAGGGTACAGTTTGTAATAGTGGTAATAGCAATTATAATAAGTGCTTTGGCAAACCTTGCAGGGCCGCTGTCCCTTATGTATATTCTTGATGATATTGTTATACCTCTTATTGGCTCACAAAATCCTGATTTCAGCGGACTTACTATAGCAGTGACTATGCTTGCCGCAATGGAGGTTACGGGCGTGGTATGCACTTATATATATAACAGACTTATGGTAAAT
>CALIRN010000162.1 GCA_938042265.1 uncultured Eubacteriaceae bacterium | reverse complement strand
CTCCCTGTATAATAAAAACCAAGGTTTTCATTATTTTACTTTTCCAACACCTTTATTTTTACTTCAATTGCACGTCTTTTATTTGCCTTTGTAACGGTAATACGCAAATTTTGATACTGTACCGTATCATTAACCCTGGGTATACTGCCTATCTGCTCGGCAACAAAGCCGTTTATTGACACATGAGGATTGTCCTCGTCCTCTATATCAAATTCCTCAAGTACCCTTGCAAGATTTGCGGTACCCAAAACCATATACTCATTATGTCCGATTGCCTTTATATCAGGAACAACCTTGTCGTGCTCGTCCCATATTTCTCCTACAAGCTCCTCAAGAATATCCTCCAGAGTTACCAAACCCACAAAACCACCAAATTCATCAATTATTACCGCAATATGCGTACGCTTTTTCTGAAACTCTGACATAAGGCTTGATATACTCATTGTAGGTGCGGCAAGCAGCAGAGGGTGTATAATATCCCCCAGCTTTTTATCGGAATGAACCATATAACGGTAAAAGTCCTTTTGGTTTATAAAGCCCTCAACATCATCAATCGTTCTGTGATATACAGGCAGACGGGAAAAACCGCAGGTTTCAAAGGTTTGCATAATTTCTTCCTTATTGGCAGTATCCCGTATTGCAACCACATTTGGGCGTGGAGTACAAATATCCCTTACATACACATCATCAAACTCAATTGCATTTAAAATAAGTCCGCTTGATTTCTCATCAATATTGCCGTCCTGCGTAGCCTCCTCAACAATGGAAACAATCTCCTCCTCAGTGATTTCCTCAACATTTTTAATCTTGAAAAACTTGCTGACAAGCTTCTTCCAAAGAGAAAAAATAAAGTTTGCGGGCTTAAGTACAACAGAAATTATATGCAGCAGCGGAGCCGAAAACTGTGATACGCTCATAGCCGCATCATTTGCAATGCTCTTAGGTGTAATTTCACCGAAAATAAGCACAAGTATAGTCATAACGGTAGTTGCAATCGTTACACCCGAAGATCCGAAAAGGTTTGTAAACAACACAGTTGCCAGTGATGTTGAAAATATGTTAACTATATTATTGCCTATTAATATTGATGACAATACGCTGTCATAATCATCAGACATTTTCATAACAAGCTTTGCACGTTTATTGCCGTTAGCCGCCTCGTTTTTCATTTTAATACGGTTAAACTTAGTAAATGCGGTTTCTGTTGCCGAGAAATATGCAGAGCCCATAATAAGCAGTGCAATAATAATAATCAACGGTAAATTATCGTCCATAATGTATAGGAAGCAGCCGTTCAAGGATATTCGTATAACCGACCGATACTTCCGTTTCCATTCTTTGGCAGCAGCGCAAGCGCCTGCAAAGAATAATAGCAGGTGTCCACGCCTAAAGGAACAGGAGACTTACTATGTCGGTTAAAACAGTGTTTACCTATGAAACATAAAGACAGCTTTCCCTATGTTGTTCACTCCCTTAAAAATAATTATTTAAAGCACATTATAATATATCTGTACTTTAATGTCAATATCTGTATTGTTAAAACTGCTTAAAAGCCGATACATCCCACACCTCACTGCATATATCCCCATAAAATTCAGGCTCATGGCATACCATAAGTATTGCACCCCTGTATTCCTTTAGAGCCCTTTTCAGTTCCTCTTTGGCCTCCACATCAAGGTGATTCGTAGGCTCATCAAGCACAAGTATATTGCTTTGTCTGTTCATAATCTTACAAAGCCTTACCTTTGCCTGCTCACCGCCGCTTAATACATATACCCTGCTTTCAAGCTGCTCGGTGGTTAAACCGCACTTGGCAAGTGCCTGCCTTATCTGGTACTGATTAAATGATGGAAACTCCTCCCATACATCCTCAATGCAGGTATTGGTATTAGCCTCCTTGATCTCCTGCTGAAAATAGCCTATACACTGATTTCCGCCTTTGCTTACACTGCCCGAAAGCGGCTTAATTTCACCTAAAAGGCTTCTTAACAGTGTAGTTTTACCTATGCCGTTGGCGCCTACAACCGCAACCTTCTGCCCCCTTTCAAAAAGCAGATTAAGAGGCTTTGACAAAGGCTTGTCATAGCCGATAACCAAATCCTTTGTTTCAAAAATCAGCTTATCGGAGGTTTTTGCCTGTATAAATCTGAACTCCGGCTTTGGCTTATCCTTGGCAAGCTCAATAATATCCATTTTGTCAAGCTTTTTCTGCCTTGCTCTTGCCATTCCGGCAGTTGCAACCCTCGCCTTGTTTCTTGCAATAAAGTCCTGAAGCTGACTGATTTCATTCTGCTGTCTGTTATAGGCTGCCTCAAGCTGCCTTTTATTAAGCTCATATACCCTGATAAACTCATTATAATCTCCGCTATATCTTGTAAGTCGGGCATTTTCCACATGATATATTACATTGACTACATTATTTAAAAACTCCATATCATGTGATATAAGTATAAAAGCGTTTTCATAGTCCAAAAGGTATTGCTTAAGCCATACAATATGCTCCTCATCAAGGTAATTGGTTGGCTCGTCAAGTAAAAGAATATCAGGCACCTGCAAAAGCAGCTTGCCAAGCAAGACCTTTGTACGCTGACCGCCCGACAGGTCGCTAACATCCTTATCCAGCCCTATTTCCGCCAGACCTATGCCTGCGGCAATCTCCATAAGCTTTGTATCAATGGAGTAAAAATCACCTGTATCAAGTATATCCTGGAGAGCTGCCGCCTCCTCCATAAGCTTATCCACATCCGCGCCCTCATCACCCATTTTGGCGTATGTCATATTCAGCTCATTTTCAATATCATAAAGATAGTCAAAGGCTCCTCTCAGTGTATCTCTTACGGACCTTCCCTGTTTCAGCTCGGCGTGCTGGTCAAGATAGCCTACTCTTACACGGTTAGACCACTGTATAACGCCCTGATCAGGCATAAGCTTATTGGTAATAATTTTCATAAAGGTGGATTTGCCCTCTCCGTTTGCACCTATAAAGCCTATATGCTCTCCCTTATTTAATCTGAAGGATACATCCTCATATATAATTCTGCCGCCAAAACTATGGCTCATATCCTTTACGGTAAGTATACTCATATTTTTTGTCCTTTCTGTTGAATACTGATTTTTGCTCTGAGACAGCAGTAACCCTATTTCACAGCAGCAATTAATGCAATAATTCTTTTAGGCAAGGATACGGACTTTAAAATTATCCTCTTTGCACTTTTTAACAGTCCCTTTACATCAGCATACTCACTACTGTCTATGCCGTTTTTGCTGTATAAAGCCTTTTCAATTAATCTGCACATTTTATCAGCATGTTCACTGTCCATACCAAGCTGGGCAACAGTATTGCAGAAATCCCTGTAAAACATATCTTCCTCTGCCCTGTTACAGAATGCGGCAAGCCCATTAATATAATTAAAGCTCATTATTATCGCTTTACGTTTGTCCCTACCTCGCCCTGCAGCATATCTTACGGCAGTCCACACCACAGGTCTTAGTGCAAGGATATACACGATAAGCATAATAACTGTACATATAAGCAGCTTAAATAACATAACAACCACCCTTGCAAGCCATTCCAAACCGCCGTGGTTGCTGTCCCTTTTAAGCCCTGCGTCACTGAAGTAAAGCATAAGATCCTCCAACAGGCTTGTATTGGCGTTTTCCTTTTTTATTATATCCTCATCCACATAAGGCGTAGGATCTACCGTTACCCAGCCAACTCCGTCCTTATAAATTTCAACCCATGCATGGGCATTGTAGTCCGACAGCTCTGCTTCCATTACATATTGACTTAATGGGCGCGTTCCCGCAAGCCATTCATTCGTATTATATTCCTTTTTGGGCTCACCCTCCATTACTGTAGGATAATCAATACAGTATCCCTCAGCATAACGCGCAGGTATGCCTATACTTCGGTAAATAAGTACGGCAGCCGATGCAAAATGAGCGCAGACGCCGCTTTTTGTTTCAAACAAAAAGTACTCCACAAAATCAGTCTGCCATGGCAGACGACCCGATTGCAAATCATAGGTAAAATTATTCTGAAAATAATCCTTTATTTTCTGATCTACATTATCATCATCGGCTCTGAAGCCCTGTCCGCTGCAAAGAGAGCTTAGCCTAAGCTTAAGCTCTTTAGGCACGCCAAGATAATTTTTATAAACATATCCCCTGTACCCATCACTTATCTGCGCATTGACATGATTATAGTCCGTAATGGGATGATACTGTAAATCCATACTTTCGCCCAATGCCAGATGTCCCTGTATAATATCATCCTGTATATATCCAAATTCATCTGTTGTATCAATATCGGTATAGTAGGGCATATAGCCTGTTTCACCTGATACAGCAGCATTCTCAACCTTTATTCTTGCAGTAATACCCTGATTTTCTGCCGCCCTTGCTGTTGCTGAAAACTCATCCTTATTTATATATCGGTCTTTATCCTCCTTATTGCTCCACATATTGCCCTTATATTTATAATCGGAGCCTATATATGACCTTAAATATATTCTGTCCATAGTATACGGCACAAGCGTAACCTTAAGGTCCGTTTCAAAATCAGGCTCCACATTACCGTAAAAGCCCAGTTGTCCCGAACTTACGTAATTTGTTATTTTATAATGCTTATAGTTGGAGAAGGCAATAATCATTGTATCTCTTATGGTGTAATCAAGCTGCTCCTTTGTCTTGGAGGGTTTAACAACGCTGTCAAAGGTATCGTTGTCAAACAAAGTATATACCGTCCCTGCCAGCAGAGCGGCTATTATCAGTATCACCGCTGTGCACTGGAGCATTACGGTACCGTCACACATTTGCTTATAATATATTTTATCTTTAAAATAATAGGCATTCATATACCGTTTAAGCCTTACATGACCAAACTTGGAGCTGAATTTTATTAAAGCAGTTAAAATCCATGCCGACGCAAACATAATAAAAGAGCTGTAGGAGGGTTTGCCGTCAAAAAACAGTACAAGTCCCAAAGGCAGCATTGTAATTACCGTAATCAGCATTAAATTCATAAACCTGCACACAAAAACGGCTATTATCATACCCATAATCAATGCGCCTACTATAATAAGAGCAGGAACCGTAACCGACCTGTCTGCTATTATCTCCTCAAAACCGTCCACAGAGGGAAACCTGTACTTTTCCATAATAAGCTTATAGCTCACATTTACAATGGCAGTTGCACCGCTGAGCAGAGTATCAAACCTTGTATTAACATATCCTGAAATAAAATATATGCAGACGGAGTAAATAAGTACGGTAAGTATAGGATTAGTATTGGCAGCAGCAAAACACACAGAAATTGCCGCAGTAACAACCATTATCATACTATAATCATATGGCACCCCAAAACCGCTCATATAGCAGTCGATACTGCCCATTAAAACAAGAAATATAACAGCCGCCTTAATTATAAGCATCAAAAAAACATTTTCCCTGTTTACCTTAGGAGAGTCAATGAGCACAATACCGCTTTTTTTCCCCAGCTCATTTTCATATTTAATTTGAGTTTTTCTGCTTAATAACAAAAGTATACTTCTCATAAATTAACTACCGAAACTCCTTTTTCAGCAGACTCCACATACAATATTGAGCCTCCTGTAAGCTGTCTTTTTGCAACGGAAAGCGCATATCCTATGCCATTTGATACAGCAGAGCCGTAAATCCGTTCAAACATAGGATAAATATCCCCCTCCTCATAAAGCATCCGTGAAATCAGCTGCTCATCACCTCTGCCTGCCCAGCATACTTTAATCGGCTGATTGTCTCTTATATAATGTCTAGCCACAGCATATACGATATCCAATATTCCATTTATATCCTCTCTGTTAAGCTCAAAAAGCAGTATGGTTCTGTCCAGTGTATTATCGCCCTTTTCCCTTACATAAAGAGTATCTTTTTTTGCACTGAGCTTCCAATGTACGGTTTTAAGACCGTCACCTCTAATATATTCCCTTATATCTATAACCTCCGTACCTGCACTGTCCTTTTTGGCTCTTTCACTTTCGTCCGATACATTTTCACATATCTGCCCTCCTGTAGCCATCTTTATTCTGCGAGGCATAATATTTATAACAAGCCTTGCGCTGTCCTCCCTTTTCATCTCAAAAAAGGACATCATATCCCTTACTCTTACCTCATTAATAAATACGTTTATTCTGCCGCAGAGTACGGGCTTAAAATTAATTTCAACAATTCTTTTACCCATAGCCGGCACCGAGGCGTTTATGTATCTGCTCTGTACCTGACCCGAAAAATCATTTACAAGCTCCATTTTAAAGCAGTAATTAAGCACAGGCACAAGGCTTTTGTTTTTGATTGCAATACTAAGTTTGCAATCCTCATTTCTTTTACACAAGGGCTCATTGTCGCTAAGGTCAATACTGAGTTTTTTTACGGACAGGCGCAGCAATATAAAGGAAACAGGCGGTAACAACACAAAGCCCGCTGCCGTAATTGCCAGCAAGTAGCTGTGAAAGAAAAAAGCCGCTGCTCCTATCAGTATCACTACAATCAGATAGTATAAATAGTTGTTTATTCTGTCCATAAGTCCGTTACCCCTTTGGAACCTTCAGTGTTTTCATTACCTCACTTATTGCATCCTCTGCTGTATATTTCATTGCTCTTGCTCTGTCGCTAAGTTCCACTCTGTGCGCTGTGCAAAGTTTAATTACATCCAGAATATCCTCAGGTACGGCATAATCCCTTCCATCCATAAAGGCACTTGCTTTTGCCAGCTTAAGTATGGCAATACTTCCTCTTGGGCTGATACCCATATCAAAAAGCTCACTGTTTCTTGTAGTATTTGCAATATCCGTTATAAAGGCGTAAAGCTCATCCTTTACAAATACTCCTGCACAGACCTCCTGCATTTTAATTAATGCTTCCCTTGATAAAACCGCATTTACGCCCTCTATATTGACTATTCCCCTGCCCTTTAAAATATTAATTTCGCTCTCCTTATCGGGATAGCCCATAGACAGCTTAACCAGAAACCTGTCCATCTGTGACTGGGGCAGCCTTTGTGTACCTGATGAGCCAAAGGGATTTTGGGTTGCAATTACCGTAAACGGCTTTGGTACCTGCCTTGTGACACCGTCGACCGTCACCCTGCCCTCTTCCATTACCTCAAGGAGCGCCGCCTGGGTTTTAGGCGAGGTACGGTTAATTTCATCTGCCAGCAGCAAATTACATATTGCTGCTCCGGCAACAAAGTCAAAGCTATCCGTCTTTTTATTATACATTGAAAAACCCGTAACATCACTGGGCATTACATCAGGCGTAAACTGTACTCTTTTATAATCAAGCCCCAGTACCCTTGAAAAAGCAAGTGCAAGAGTAGTTTTGCCTACCCCCGGTACATCCTCCAGCAAAATATGACCGCCACTTAAAATAGCCAACATAACACTGTTTATAATACTGTCCTTGCCCTGTATAACCTTTTTTATTTCCTCCGCAGCCCTTACAATATCTTTCATTATGCTCCTCCAAACTCGGCGTGTTCTTCGTTGTTGTTAACTGTATTTGTTTAAGTTTTATGCAAACACACACCTGATTTTACTTTAATTACATCATTTATTATGGCTTGCTGTTTCCAAAATGTTGCCATACATTTATTATAACAAATCCCTGCAAATTGACAATCCATTTTTGAAATGTTACGCAATAAAAGTCCATTTGGACGGATAAAAGTATAAAATATCATCTGTAGCATTTCCACATCTGAAGCGCCTTGCAAAATACGGAATTATAATGGTCTAAAGCGTAACAAAATCATTTTCCCATCACCTCTTTGGGTCTTAAACACCTTTATTACATGGTGCTAGCACCATGTACAAATCATTGCTAAGGAAAATTTGATAAATAATCTAAATCTCAAACGAATCAGATAATTAAAATGTATAATACATAAAATTGCCATTTTTCTTAAAGCCATAATCCGTATACAACAACACACCCATATCAGATGCCGTTATCTGTACAGTAGCACAACCGAAATTTTTTGCTTCATTTATTATCTTATCAAGCAAAAACTTAGCTATTTCTTTTCTTCTGTATTCCTTAATAACATACATACTTGATAGTAAACCAATCTTCCCTGAAGGACAGCTATAATAAGGCGGCTTTTCGACAAATGAAATACCGCTTGTTCACACAATTTTATTGTCATCAATTGCCAACCATGAAATAAAAGTATTGTCCTGCAAATGCCTTATATAATAATCTTGTAAATACGGTTTCAAATCAAATGTTGCTTCAGCTCCCTCTTCCTGCAGTTGCGATATACGCATTTCTATAAATACATCTAGATCTTTATTTACTAATTTTCTATATTCACTGCCATTCTGTCACCTCATCATTTTAGCATATTCAAAATTATAACCACACATCATTATATATAAAACTCAAAGGCAAAAAGCATTGAATTGCATCATCATATAAAAATTTATCTTCCTTATACCATTTGGGCAATGACACACCTAATTCCCTAGCTACTTCCAAATCACCTTTTTTATTCAACTTATAATATGCCATAGCCATCTCATATACTTTTTCAAAAGATATATTTGCTGCGTTAGCAATATCTCTCATTCTATGTTCATATGCAATTTACTCGTTCATTATTGTTGAACCAACATCAAAAAATAACCACTTAATCGCCTTAAACATCAAATAATTACTCCTTCACCTTAAAGTCTGCTTCTCTGATTATATCACTTACCCTTTATCGTTCCAGCGAATACTTAATCATTTCACAACACTTTCTTGTATATTCTATAAACGAAGAAATATCACTTAACAACCCCTGTTTCAATCTATAACTTGTTTCGATAGCAAGATTAAGTTGCTCTTTGTACAATATCTTTCTTTGACAATACTTCTCCCAGTTCGTCCATGTCATCAACTATAATTGTTCTATCTGGATAAACTACCAAATCTAAATATAAATCATCAAAATATGGCACTACATCTACATAAATACCTTGTGATGCTATCATATCTATATACCACAGTAGAATTTTTCATCTTCATCAATGATGAATACAAAAAATCTGTATTCACTCAATAAGCGTTTTTAATACCTTATAACAGTATATCATAATCGCAAGGAAAACAAGACCTCATGTTTTGTTTTCACCGATTATGATACGAAATAGGCTGACGCAGGCAACCTATGAGTAATATAATGCAAAAGCTCTGCTTTTGCGGAGAGTCAGCCGCAAAGCTGAAGCTCCTAAACACATATATGTTTATTATATCATATTTTTTTACGATAGTAAATCAGATAAATTATAATTCAGTATTTGACATTACCGCAATTATATTGTAAACTATTTATGTTGTAGAAAAATGGCGGGGATATATATTAGTCAGGTATATTCGTACTCCGCTTACGCTGCATACTTCAGAATTTTTGCCTGCGGCAAAAACAGGCTGCGCCTGCCGGACCTCTTTCCGGTTCTCCCACAACCGACCAATGCTTTCAGCACCATCATTTGATAGGAGCTTTCACTCCTGTCTAATATTATGGTAAGCATCTCTTCATTAGAGGCGGGAGCACTCCTAAATCGGTTAAATTATCCTTGCAGGAGGTAAATTAAAGTTGAAGTTTACTAATAACAACTTCGGTAAAAATATTAAGTATAACAAATCATCAAAAAAAAGCCGTGGAGATGTGCTTGAGCAAAGGCTGTTTAGAATATTTTTTGCGGCATTTGCGGCAATACTTATATTTATAAGCATACATATATTTGTTAACCGCAACAACATTACAGCCGATACCGCTAATTATATGACTCTAACCCAGGCGGAAACCGGGACTAAAGAAATTTACGGGGCAAACAAGGATGCATCAGGTAATGTAACAAACCTGAACGGGCTTATTTCCATATCCTGTTATGGTGACAGCTTTACAAACGCGCCAAATGACGCTACGGCCTCGTACCCGGGCGTATTGTCCATACTGGCACAGCGTACCGTATACAATGTAGCAGTAGATAATGACAGCATATTTGAAATGGCGGCAAGAGAGGGTGGCAGACCTATTCTTGTATCACCCTTTATAATACCTACCACAAAGGCATCAACCGAGGTGCTTATCAGCAATAACGACGGCAAAGCACTTAATTTTGACTTTTCAAAAAACGGTGGGCTTAATCCTTGTAAAATACAGGGTGTAGAGGGTCTTTTATCTGTGATTGACGGCAAATACTGCTTCACCCGTGCGGAAAGCGGTGATGAAACACTTGTGCTTACACCTACGGAGGTGGAAAGCAGGGCGATGCAGCTCAGAAGAGATGATATATGCATATTCTTTCTGGGAGATGATAATATATATAAAACTCCTGAAAAAGCAGTTGAAATTTACAAGGATATGGCAGATTACCTTACCTCTGAAAACAAAAGCTACCTTATTGTAGGACCCGTAAAGGGTGAGGTTGCCATACTCAATGCGGCAAACAATGCGCTTGCGGAAGCCTTTGGGGATAAATTTCTTGATCTCAGGGCTTACCTTATAAATGATGCTGCCGAAGACTTGAACATCAAACTTTCAGAGGATGATCAGGTACTTGCAAACAACGGTATTATACCTTATGTATATTTTTCCGGTTCAAAATATTTCAGTGCACAGGGCGCTGACGCCGCAGGCTCAGCAATTTATGAAAAGCTCAGCTCACTTAACTACTTTACCGATACACCGGGGAATAATTAAATTAAGCACGGACTAATAAGTAAAAAAGATAAATTCAATACACTAAATCAGTATTACATTAAAAAAGGGACTATCAGATTTTACATCCATCAGTCCCTTTTTATTTCTGTATGATAAAGTAATATAACTTATCAACGCAATACTGGTTGGTTATATTACTCTTTAAAACAGACACTGTTGAGGTAAACGAACACAGCAATCTAATGCAGTTCAGATAAATATTTTTTGCGTTGCAACCCGATTACTGAGCATTTATCTTATCATTTAATTCCGTAAGATACATCCATCTGTCCATTTTTTCATTAAGCCTGATTTCAAGCTGTTCTTTTTCCTCACTTAGCTCCTGCAATCTGGCATAGGAGCTTGCATTTTTCTCCATTTCAAGCTCAATGGAGGATATTTTTTCTTCAAGGCAGGCAATATCATCGTCAATGGCAGCCCACTCTCTTTCCTCATTATAGGTCATTTTAAGCTTACGTCTGCCTTTGTCCCACTCCCTGCTGTCAGATGTCTTTTTCTTAGCAGCAGGTGCTGCTTTGGTACTTCTTTTTTCAAGATAATCAGTATAACCGCCCTCATATTGTTTTGCACAGCCGTCACCCTCTAAAGCAAAAATGCGGTTAATCACCCTATCAAGAAAGCATCTGTCATGAGATACGATAATTACCGCACCGTTAAAGCCATCAAGATATTCCTCAAGTATGCTGAGAGTTGCAACATCAAGGTCATTGGTAGGTTCATCAAGAAACAGAATATTGGGGCAGCTCATAAGTACCCTTAAAAGATAAAGCCTTCGTCTTTCACCACCGGAAAGCTTACCTATAGGCGAGTACTGCATTTCAGTAGTAAACAGAAACCTTTCAAGGAGCTGTGAGGCGCTTATTCTGCCTTTTTCAACAGGAATAAACTCGCCAACCTCTCTGATATAGTCAATAACTCTCTGCTCATAATCCATTACACCGTTTTCCTGTGCAAAAACACCCGTCTTAACCGTTTCTCCAAAAACCACCTGTCCACTGTCAGGCTTAATACTGCCGCTGAGAATACCAAGTAGTGTACTTTTGCCAGCACCGTTTCTGCCGACAATACCTATTCTGTCATCCTTAAGCAAATGATAGGTAAAATCCTTAATAACAGGCTTACCGTCATAGGCTTTTGAAATATTGTCCGCTTCAATGGTTTTTCTGCCAAGACGTGAGGCTGCCCCTTCAAATTCTATGGAATTTGTTCTTTGAGGCGCCTTTATCTGTGATACCTCCTCAAAGCGCTGAAGCCTTGCCTTTTGTTTTGTACTCCTTGCCTGTGCGCCCCGTCTTATCCATTTAAGCTCATTGCGAAGAAAGCTCTGCCTTTTTCTCTCTCCTGCCTGTTCAAGCTCCTCGCGCTCCGCCTTTTTTATAATAAACTCGGTATAATTGCCAAGATAAGTATACATATTGCCTTTATCCAGCTCAATGGTTTTGTTTACCACTCTGTCCAGAAAATATCTGTCATGGGTAACCATAATCAGTGCCTTTGTTGTACGCTTAAGATTTGCTTCAAGCCATTCTACCGTATCGTTATCAATATGGTTTGTAGGTTCGTCAAGTATTAATATATCAACCCTGCTCATCATTGCAGCGGCAATAGCAACCTTTTTTCGCTGACCTCCCGACAGTTCGTGACAGGGCTTATAGTAATCGGTAATACCCAGCCTTGTAAGCGCCGTTTTAGCCTCGGTAACTCTTTCCTCTGTATCAAGCTCACTGACCTTAGACATATAATCAATAACAACCCGACTCTCATCGCCAAAATCCGGGGACTGAGGCAGATAACCTATCTTCAGCCCCCTCATTTTTGTAATATGGCCCTCATCAGCACTTTCCTCGCCTGCCAGTATTTTAAGCAGAGTGCTCTTACCTGTGCCGTTTATGCCTATTATACCTATTTTATCACCTGTTTCAACACCAAAGGTAATACCGTTTAGCACTACCTTTTCACCAAAGGCTTTGGATACATTTTCAACAGTCATAAGGTTCATAATAAAACTCCTTATCAGCCGTAAACACGTATTACGGAGGAAATCTTTTTAATCATTGTCATACCGCCGAATATTGCAAGAGAATCCTTGAAATTGCCTGCCCGTACCTCATCGGTAATTACAACAATTTCCGCAGTATTTTCGCTTCTTGTCTTTTGTATAATACGTGCAATACTTACATTGTTGTTACCAAAAACACTTGCAACGCTTGCAAGCACACCTGGTCTGTCCTCAACCTGCATTCTCAGGAAGTATTTGCTGATACTGTCCTCAGGCTTTTTGACTGCAAGCTGCTTATAGCAGGTACAGCCTATCCTTGCACAGCAGTTAAACATAATATTTCTTGATACGTCAATAATATCACCTAACACAGCACTTGCTGTCGGGTACATACCGGCACCCTTCCCCATAAACATGGCATCGTCAACGGCATCACCGTGTACAAATACCGCATTAAATGCATCATTTACGGAGGCAAGAGGGTGATTGCTTGGTATAAGCATTGGATGCACACTGACTTCAATGCCGTCCTCACAATTTGACGCTATCCCCAGCAGCTTAATATCACAATCCATTTCACGGGCGTATTTAATATCCTTTGCAGTTATTTTAGTAATACCTTCAATATCCACATCATAAAAGGTTACTCTTGAATTAAAGGCTATTGATGCCATTATAGCAATCTTTCTGCCTGCGTCATAGCCCTCAATATCAGCAGTAGGGTCTGCCTCAGCATAGCCAAGCTCCTGTGCCATTTTAAGTGCCTCCTCAAACTCCATACCCTCCTTTGTCATTTTGGTAAGTATAAAGTTTGTCGTGCCGTTTACAATACCCATAATTTCAGAAATATTATTGCCTGCAAGGCACTGCTTTAACGGTCTTATAATAGGTATACCGCCTGCTACGGATGCCTCAAAAAGCAAATCACAGCCATGCTTATGAGCAAGGTCCATAAGCTCACCGCCCTTAGTGGCAATCAAATCCTTATTTGCGTTTACTACATTCTTCCCTGCCATAAGTGCTTCTTTAATATAGGTATGAGCAGGCTCTATACCGCCCATAACCTCAACAACAATCTTAATTTCTTCATTACCGATTATATCCTGCCAGTTATCTGTAAGCAGTGCACTGTTCACTCCCTCACGAGCTTTAGAGATATTTCTTACAAGCACCTTTTCAATTTTAACACCGACACCCACCTTATGCTTCAGTTCTGCCTCCTGTTTTTCAACAAGCCTGTAAACACCCGTACCAACAGTACCAAGCCCAAGCAGACCTACTTTAATACAATCCATATTATCCTCCGTTATTTGTTCAGAACGCTGTAAACATTATTAAGCAATACAGCCATCTGTGCCCTTGTAATATTCTTGTCAGGTGACAGAGTGGTATCCGAATCACCTGCTACGGCACCAAGATTGATAAGAGCTGCAACAGCAACCCTGTTATCCTGTGCAAGCTTACCATTATCACTATACTTTGCAAGACAGCTTGTATCAACATTCATCTGAACGCCTGCCTTTAAAAGTCCTTTATAAACCATAACCATAATTTCTTCACGGGTTATACTGTCGGCAGGTCTAAACAATCCGTTTGTAACACCGGCTTCAATACCGTTTGCCTTTGCTGCGGCCACGTAGGTAAAGTAATACTTGCCGTTTTGTACATCACTGTAATTATCGGTTGCCGTCAGGTTAAGACTCAGCATTTTTACAAGTACAATGGTAAAATCAGCTCTGGTACAGGTATCATCAGGTGCAAAGGTGCTTGCATTTCTGCCTACAATAAAGCCCTTTGACGCCATATTGTTAATTGCTGAAACAGCCCATGCTCTTGATGAAATATCCGTAAAATTTACCTTTGAGGTAGTAGTTTGTGTCTGTACAGCCTTTGTGGTAGAAGTTACAGTTGTGGTTTCCGTAGTTTTTTCGGTAGTTGTGGTTGTAGTAGTTGCTGTACCTGAAACAGTTACAATAATCTGTACAATATCTCCGTCGTCATGCTTGCAGATAAGAGTTGCAGTACCATTTGCAACACCCTTTACCTTGCTTTCGCCGTCAAGCTTTGCAACAGCTGTTCTGTCAGATGAAATACTGTATTCATCCACATCCTCAGGCAATAAATCCTCAAAGCTCTTGCTTTCACCCTTCTTTACTGTAAGGCTCTTTGTCCTGTAATCGGAGTCAACCTTAATTGTAAACTTATAATCATCGTCCTCGCCCTCTGCTTCAATAACGGTGCTGCCCTCTTCAAGAGCCTCTATCTTACCGCTGCGTTCATCAAGCTCAACAATGTCCTCGTCATCAACATCCCAGTCGCAGTCATCAGGGTCCTCACCCATAAACTTACTTAAATCAAGCTTATCACCCTCATCAAGATAAAATGTCCAGCTTGTCTTTACGGCAACATCATCGTCATCATCACTGCTGCTACTGCTGCTGTCCTTCTTTACGGTTATCTTAAAACGGTAATCGTCACCCTTTGATTCTGCTTCAATCACCGCCGTACCTGCCTTTATACCCTTTACAATGCCTTCATCATCAACGGTTGCAATTGTCTTGTTCTTCGATTTCCAATCATATTCATCCGCGTCATAATCATCGTCAACATAGTTATAAAGATTCTTCTTATCGCCTACCTTGATTGTAAATGTCTTATCGTAATCATCATCATCATCGTCATCATCACTGTCACGCTCAACGGTTATATCAAAATAATAGTCATAGCTTGTGCTGCCTACACTGCCTTCAGCATGAATAAATACACTGCCTTTCTTCTTTGCGGTAAGCTTACCTGAAGAGCTCACCGTTGCAATTGCTGTATCGGCAGAGCTCCAATCAAGCTCACCCGCATCCACAGAAATTTTTTGAGCAAGGCTATAGGTATCACCAACCTCAACAGTTACATTAAAGGTCTTGTTTACATTGTTAGACTGCTCCTTCGTTGTAGTTTGGGTTGTATTTTCCTTTTGAGTTGTTGTAGCAACGGATTTTGTGGTAGCCTCTGTGGTGGTTTCCTTTGTAGTGGTTTCCGTAGTAGTCTCTGTTGTGGTTTCCTTTGTGGTATCCTCGGTTGTGTTTTCGGTTACCTCCTTATTATCCTCCTCTGCCGTATTATCTGCATATACACATGGTACAGCGCTTACTGCAATGGCAGCCGTCATAAAAAGAGCCAATAATCTTTTTTTCATATTAATATTCCTCCTGATTTAAGTTATAATTTATTAGAAAAAGCTTTATTAATGTTTTTTCTAATAAAACTCTCATCATAATTATAACATATATTTTATAAATTTCCACAAAATCTTGTATTAAGTTTTTTTCAAAGTTAAACAGTGAAAAATAACAAAAAACTGTTGAAATTTGGTTTTAAAAGCTATATACTATCTTTAAGTTAAAAAATTAAGAAAGAAGGATAAAAATGCTTAATATTAAATACGAGCTTTCAAAAAATCCAAAGGCAAAGCCTAACCAGAACAACCTTGGCTTTGGTATCTATTATACCGACAATATGTTCATAATGAACTATACTGAGGGTAAGGGTTGGCATGACCCACGTATTGTTGAATACGCTCCTATTGCACTTGACCCTGCCGCTATGGTATTTCACTATGCTCAGGAGTCCTTTGAGGGGCTTAAGGCTTACCGTACTCCAAGCGGTGACATTCAGCTTTTCCGACCTGATAAGAATGCCGCAAGAATGATAAACACAAACAAGAGAATGTGTATTCCTCAGGTACCTGTTGAGGATTTTGTACAGGCTTGTAAGGAGCTTGTTAAGGTTGAAAAGGACTGGGTGCCAAGTGCAGAGGGTACTTCTCTTTACTTACGTCCTTTTGTAATTGCTACAGAGCCACACCTTGGTGTGCGTCCATCAAGCACATATATATTCTGTATTATTGCGTCACCTGTAGGTGCTTACTATTCAACAGGTATCAACCCTGTCAAGATTTATGTTGAGGATGAATATGTAAGAGCAGCTCCCGGTTTAACAGGCTTTACAAAGTGCGGTGGTAACTATGCTGCCTCTCTGGCATCACAGGTTAAGGCTCATGACCTTGGCTATGAGCAGGTTCTCTGGCTTGACGGTGTTGAAAGAAAGTATGTTGAGGAGGTTGGTTCAATGAACTGCTTCTTCAAAATAGACGGTGTTATCTACACAGCTCCTACAGTTGGCACAGTACTTCCCGGTGTAACACGTATGTCATGTATTGAGCTTCTTAAAAAGTGGGGCTACACTGTTTCAGAGGACAGACTCCCTAT
>CALIRN010000161.1 GCA_938042265.1 uncultured Eubacteriaceae bacterium | reverse complement strand
TTACCTGTGTTGCAAGCTGTTGGTTTTCCGACTTAATTTCGTCAAGAATTCTTCCTGATTCCTCATCGGTTAAGCCAAAATTTGTTAAAAATTCCTTTTTCATAATTTACCTCCTTGTTTTTATAAAAAAAGAACAGATATAATAATCCGTCCTTTTCGGTCAAATAAAAAATTGCATTATAAATTTATTCATTCCATATAATATCTGCAGAACGAGCACCCCATGGACTGCCCGTTATACTACCCTCCGACTTATTAATTGAAATCACTATCTTGATACCGGAAAACGCATAACTGCCTATACTTGTTACACTTTCAGGGATTGTTATACTTGCTAAACTGCTGCAACCCGAAAAAGCCCAATTCTCCAAGCTTGCTACACTGTCAGGAATAATTATGCTTGTTAAGCTGTTGCACTCCGCAAACATATATTCCTCAATTTTGTTTATGTTATTTGAAACAGCAGCATTTACTAAATTACGACATAAGTGTAAAATGTGAGTACCAATACTTGTCACGCTGTCAGGTATGGTAATGTCTGTTAAATTGACGCAGCTGTAAAACGCAGCATCTCCGATGCTTGTCACACTTTTTGGGATAATTATACTTTCTAAACCTCTATCTTCACGAAAAGCTCCATCCCCTATTTTAGTTATTCCATAAGCTATATAAACTCTTGTAATCTTCTTTCCCCTAACATACGCATCTTCATACATAGGGAGATCCACATCTCCATCCATCTCACAACTAAATGCATTGTCTTTTATTTCCCCATTTCCAATAATATAACATATTCCTTCATTATAAAAATAAGCATTAACCGTTCCTTCCGTTATACCCACGTCCCATATTTCATCTGCATCACTGCAAAGTTCTTCAAGTAAAGATACATTAATATAACTATCTCTACAGGTTAAAGCAATTATTTCTCTGAGATATGAATTATGTTTGGTTAGTACATTATTTATACCATTAAGCTTATCCTTAACACTGTTTCCTCCAATCTGATAGTCGCTTGCATTAACTGTACCCTTAAACTTTGCAATGCCATCTGTCCTAAACTCAATCTGATTAAAGTCATTGCCAAGGACAAGCTTTTTTTCGCCCGACTGAAAGTATGAATTATTATTAGCCTGAATATTAACACCCTTAGACGTATTTATATCCAACTGTTTTAAATTGTTTGTCCATGTGGCAGCCGTATAATTAATACCTGCATTTGCAGTGCCAAAGGATATATAACCGCCGTTGCCTGCATTTATCGTCAGGGTTTCATTGCCGTTAATAACATTATCCGTACCCGCTTTGTTGGGGGTAAGGCACATAATCGGACTGTCGCCACACATAATCCAAAAATCACCGCTGCCTGACCTGTACATTATTCCATACCGTACGTCTCCCTTTTCATCACCCTGACCTATTTTGATATACCAATCACGGTCTTTAGGCATATTGTTCAGCATTCGTATGCCCGTTTCGGGGTCAATGTCTATTACGGCTCTTTCGTCAGCAACATCACCGGATACAACGCTTATGCCGTTTGGCTGTATAATGTCACCTGCCGACAGCAGGTCGTTTATATCAAATCTGTTTTTTCTGTCAGCTTCAAGACCGTTAATATATTCCTCATGCCGTTCCATTACGGCTTTCAGCGCCGTATAAAAGCTTTCAGAGGGCTTGCCTCCCACCATACCTCCCACAATACCGCAGCCAATAACATTAATGCTTACCGTATTTGTTGTAATAACCTTGTTTTTGACAACACCGACAACATTAACATTAAGTATACCGCTGTTCCTCAGCAACTCCCACGGCACAACAGCCCTGCCGTTTTCTATCGGCGTGTCATAGGTTTCGTCTGCCATATTCCATTGTGCTGTTTTCTCAAGTTCGTTCCAGTCGCTGTCAAAATTAAAATCTGCCTCAGGATACTCCTGCGCATACTGTACAATCTTATTAGCGTCCGTCCTTTTTATTGTCTGCCCTGATATTATAAACTTAAGCACTCAAATCCCCCTTTCATTGCACTAAAAAAGAGCCTTTTAACGTCATGCTTGGGACAATTACTCATTTAATTTTGAAATCTTCAATTTTATCCTCAGTTCTTAAAACGCCCATTTCTTTTAAAAAGGCTTCGCATCGGGCATCTATCTCCCTGCGTTCCTCCTCGGTGGTATCCACCTTTCCCGCATCCTTACCTACACCCATTTCCTTCCATCTCCTATCAGAATACGGTTTTTTATTCATCATTAACCTCCTCCAGCAATATGTAAACTTTATTATCTACTTTGACTTTATTTATTACATTAAACACCGAATTTCTCATATACAAAACTTCCTGCTCTGAAGAATTGTACTTTGATATATTTTTACCCTTTGTTGCATTCTGAATATATATTTGAATATTTGCATCAGGATTATATCCTAAATCCACACTGGTAGATATATATTCTTCAAAAAGTCTTTTTCTGCCTATAACAAAGCTGTCTGTAAATATCTGCGATTGTTTTTCATCTCTTATATCAACAGCCCTAACCAAATTACCGTTGTAACTGGGCAACTTATCCAAAGCAGAATCCAAATTCCTGATAAAGTCCTTATCATCATTGGAAAGCTTCTTGCTATTCCTAAGCTTATCATTTATCTTATAAGCATCACTGCTGATATAGCGGTTTATGGCTCTCTGTTCGGCATCCGTCAGTTTTATTATACCATTATCAGCGTTATTTGCAATACTATTATTCTTAACCTCTTTCAGCTTACTTTGCCATTGTTTAACCTTTTTATCATATTTCTTTATATTTTCCTCGTCACAGCTGCCTGCCTTAAGCCGCTTATATTTTTTAATCTGCTGCTTACAGTGCTGTTCCTTAAGCACCTGCTCTCTCTTTTGCCGTACCTCTGATTCATCATGTGGCACAGGCATTGTACTTATGCCCTCAAACCACGTGCTTAAGGTATGCTTACAGTTTGGGTGAAATAAACCATTTTCAATCGCAACGCTAAGCCTTTTATAGCCTTTTGCCGTATAACGATCTATCTGCTCCTTACCTGCCCCGCTGTATACATCATCAACATATACTCTGCCCTGCCATGGCAAACAAGTTTCTGAGCACAGCATATATTGACTTGTCATTACAAGACATTCTCCCAACTCTTTTCTGCGTTCACCCTCTCCCGTAAGAAAGGCTCGCCTGTGGGCGGTTCTCAGAGCCATTTGTGCATATGCAGCAATATTAACCTTTCTGCCGTCCTTGTATGTAATACAATTAATGCCCCGTTCAAGAAAGAACTTTGTTGCCATATCAATCGCCTGATTTAATGTTTTTGCTCCTGCTGCAAGATTCATTTCAGCCGTAAATATTGTTTTGCGGTATTCATCTATGCTCTTTCGGAAAATTGCCTTTTTAACCTCTGAAAAATCATTATTCACGGCATCAATCAACGAATTAAGCTTTTTGTCATTTATTTTGCCAAAATCAGGACTTGATTTTGTTATATAGCCATTCTCAACGGCAGCTCTGACCTCTGCATCTGTTTTGTCTGCCCCCTCATAATACTGCTGCTTTAATATTTCTTCAATATCTTTAGACAACGTGCTTGTATACTTGCCTATAATGACAGCGTTTCTTTTACGGTATGCTTTAAGCTCTCTGAGCTTTGCCGCCTGCCACATTTCCCAGTCAAAGCCCTCTTTAAGCTCTTGGTTCTTATGGCTCTGCAAGCTTCGTTTCATTCTGCGGATAAGGTCAAGCTCCATATCCTCAAATATTTTTGCAATATCATAATCAAGCTCTGCCATTTAATCACCCACCAACATCGGGCATATCAAGCTGTGGAGCTTCCGCCACCTTTAGCCTTTGTACCTCTGCCGTCTTTTCCTCATCCGAAAGACTATTACCATACATTCTATCAACCAATATCTCGGTTGAAATAGCTCCCTTAGCGTACAGGTTGGATAATATTTCAGCTCGGCTTTCAAAGGTAGGCTCGGCATACTCTGCAAAACTGGATTTAACGCTGTAATTATCAGGTGTTTTGTTTTGCATTATATCCTCACATATCAGTGCAAGCTTTCCTAAATCGTCCAAGGCTGCCTTGATTTCAGCCACGAAAATTGACATCATAAACAGCGTCATTTTTTCCTTTTCACGCTGTGCCTCGGCATTATCTGTCTTTTTTAGGTCAATGCCCAGTGAGCTTGGGGATATAATTCCCTGCAGCACCAAGTCCAAAAATGTTTTATAGCTGTTTTCATAAGCTGCATAATCAATTGCAGGCTGCAGCATTGTAATAGTATCCTTTTGATCCTCGCTATGGCTTCCCGTAAGCTTTATAAAATCATCATCAAAATCATTTATATTCTGTACTGCGCCCGTATTCATATCTCTTGGCAGTAAGCTATCGGGGATATATTTCTTAACTCTGCCCTTACGGATAGCATCAAGCCACTGACTTGTAACTTCATCAAGTGCATCAATATCCTCCACCTTACCCTCAAAAAGTGACTTGCCTCTATTGCGGTAAATGTCGCTGTCAAAAAATTTAAGCGGTATGGCAAGGATAAGATCACAATTGTATGTAACATCAGCATATTCACTTAATGCAGATACCTTAGATAAGCTTACCTGTTTCCCCTTGTCCCACAGTATATAGCTTATCCTTCCTCTGCCGTATATTTCCTCAAGTCTGTAGGTCTTTCCGTCCTGCCTGTAATCGTTATAAAAATGCACCTCGGATAATCTGCCTCGCTTGTAGGTATATTCTACATCAGCAGCAGAATAGAACTCTATAATAGGCAATTCGGATACAGACCTATCAACACTTAGTTTAAAAGCGCCGTCACCCGTTACCAGAGTTTCCGTTATAGACCTTTCAATAAGGCGCTCAATGTTGTTTTCCGAAAATATATTGTTTATTCTTTCGTCAATACATTTTTCATCAGCTGTCACACCCTCAAACTCCGCCGCAATTATATTTGCATAGAAATCTATTACAGTGCTGACAATGCCGCTGTGTATTTTCCTTACTCTGCCATTTTCGGGCACAACAGCCCAAAACCTGGCAGCTGTCTTGTCATTGACACTGCCCGATACCTGCTTAAAAAACTGCTCAATCTCATTGGCATTACCTCTGTATAGGATTTTGTTTTTTAGCACGTTATTAATATGGGTCATCTCCTCATTAACAATGAGCATACGGCTCTGAGCCGGATAAATTTTAAAAATATCAAATATTTTATGTTTAATCCTGTCAAGTATCATCCTATAACCCCCAAATCAGCTGAACTGTTTCAGCAACACCTGTCGTTGCATCGGCAGCATCATCGTGTTTATTTTTACCCTGCCTCTGGTAAGTAACCATAGCTTTCCAGTAGTCGGGGAAGCGGTCTTTCCAGTTTTCGGGATAGTAAATATGATTGCTGACCCAGCTGCTCTGGGTTAGTATTCTGCTCTGCTTATTCCTGGTATTGGTAAATGCCGTAACATTACAACGGTTTGTTTTCATCAGTGCCCTTACATTCCTTGCAAAGCCTCTGCCGCCGCTGTTAGCCTCAATACGTGCCATATTTACCATATTACGTTCAAGAAGCTCTGCCGCTGCCTTTTCCGTAAACTCCATGGAAAGCTGTGTGTACAGTATATCAAGCACATAGGCTTCCTTATTGTTAATACCAAAAGCAATCATACATAAGTAGTCACTGCCTGTATCGGCAGTATCGCAGTATGCACAAATCTCCGTAAAATGACTTGGCGGTACGCTGTAGGTTTTAAAGCTTTCATACAATCTGCCTTCCACATCAACAGGCTGCTGCATATAGTTAGCAAGGAATATCTCCCTGCTTGTCTTACTCTTTTTGTCAATATAGTTTTCAAAGCTTAGCAACTCAGAGCAAATCATTATACCGTTTTCCTCGTCAAGACAGGCAGGCATCTGCATTACATACCAATCTGCTGCATCCTCCCCATCAAGAAGTCTGCCGCATATATCCTTTGTACTCCAACGGGTCATATTTACTATCTGTATACCACCCTCTTCAATTCGGCTGAGGAAAGTATCCGTATACCAGCTCCATTGCTTATCCAATACAGCCTCATTGTTTGCCTCCTCAGCATTTTTGATAGGGTCGTCAATAATACCCACGTTACAGCCAATACCCGTAATAGTACCGCCAAAGCCCGTACCAAGATATGAAAAATATTTGCCCTCCAAGCTCCAGAGCTGTCTGGCACTGTCACCATGTTTAATATGTACCTTCGGGAAAATATCATTGAATACAACAATATCGTCATCAATCTTGGTTGCCTCTATGCCATCTCTTACATTTCCCGAAAATCGGCTTGCAAGGGTTTCGTTATAGCTAACCGTTATTATTTTGCTGTCAGAGTCAGTTCCGAAAAGCCATTGTGCAAACAGAGTCAATGTGTAGCTCTTACCATGCCTTGGCGGAATATTCAGCATAAACTTTCTGCATACCTTTGCATTTTCGGATAGGGGTGTATACTTGTCGTAAATACACCAACCGCCCTCTGTCCATATAATCCGCTTTTCAACCAAAGCCTGCAAAGCTGTACAAAGCTGTTTTAAATAGCTCCTGCTTTCCCTGTAAAAGCTTGGATTTATCAGCCTGCAATATTCCCAAAAGCTTGACTTAGCTGCATCTACCCTCGCTGAGCTGTTGCCAATCAGCTCACTTAAAAGACTAATATTTCTCATGGCTCAACACCCTCACAGCTTCATCATGTTCTCTGCGCAATGACTCACTGTCCACTGCAGGCACGGTAAAACGCTTTCTGTGCTCCCTGTCCCACTGTTTTTTGCTTTCATTCCGCTTAATACGGTTTTGCTTTTTGCGCCATTCCTTTTCAACGGCAAACTGTGTAAACTGCCGTAAATACCTTGATACGTGCTGGCGGCTTCTGCCTACTGCCCTGCTTATATCAACAATTTCCATATGCTTACCAAAGTACATTTCAAAAACACACTGTTTCCAGTCCATAATCTCACTCCTTTCCGTATAGGTAACATTTTTGTCGGATTTAAAAATGACGCAATGGGGTATTTTGTGTTTTACCCTTTTGTGTCCTTGTAATACTAGTGTTATAATAGCGTTATTCGCCGTTATTTTGCGTTATAAATATTTGTCCTTAGACCAATCTGCCAATAAGGTCAAATATGGGCTTTTAAAGCCTAAAAAAGAAATTTACCTTTCGCTCTGTAAATCATTTTTTGCCTTTTCGGCAATTTCACACATCTGCTTTATAATCTCAGGGTGTCCCTCCAGCTCCTGCCTGAGCTGCTCCTTTATCCTTTCGGCGGCTGCCGTTACGCCCTTGTCAAAGCTAAGCTTAAGCTTTTCCCGACTTACCGAGCTGCGTTCAAGGCTTGCAAGCGTCTTGATTGCGTTAAGAGTATTCTTATCAACCTTGTCTGCCTCGGTATTAATAAGCATATCCATCAGCAGCTGAAATGCCACCGTACTTGTGGCTTCACCCATTTCGGTCTTAACACCGCTTGAGGTTTCAATGATAGCCTTAGCCTGCTCCCTTGCCGTTGATATTCTCTCAAGCTTGGTTAAAAATGCTTGTCCGTATCTGGCAACAGAGCTTTTACTTACATCATAGCCGTCAGCTCTGAGCCACTGTTCAATCTCCTTGTAGGTCTTACGCTTATTAACTATGGCATCATTTACGGCTGTTATTATTTCCTGCGGAAGCTGGTCAATTTTGCTGTGCTTTCGTCTGCTCATTAAATATCAACTCCTACCACAGGCTCTATATTGCCGTCAATCAGATCCTTACCCATAGCCGTAAGACTTACAACCTCCCGCTTAAAGCTGTTGTTGCCCACAGTTTCTAATTTTATTAAACCCTTATCAATTAAATAAGCAACATTTCCTCTTATATCAACATCACCAGTTAAAAAACGTAAATCTATAAGCTGCATTTTAAGTGTATCCACATCCAAGCCGTCAGGATAAACCCTGTCAAGCACACGCAGCACCCAACCACGCTCTTTTTTGTTGTCAATATTGCAATTCATTTCCCTATACCTCCCTGTATGGTAGTAATCAGAGCCGTTACATTTTTATTAAGCTCTGCAATATCATCCTTTACACTGTCAAGCTTTAAATCAAGCTTGTTAATCTCTCTGTAGAAATCCTCTTTGAGGACATATTCCTTTGGGAGCCTCAATCTTGCCAACTCTTGTATCAAGCTTGCCGACATTCTCCTTTATGTATTCCCTTGTTTCCTGCTTGTCGGTTTTTATCTGCTTGTACTGCTCTTTCAAGCTCCAACCGATAACCGACATTGTAAGGGTTACTATAATATTAAAAATCCAACTTATTGTAATTTCCATAGGTTCACACTCCCTGTTTCTGCTTCAGCTCATAAACCTTAACCTCCACAACATTGCTTATATAATTATCAATGTCATTGCACTGCTCAATTATAGCGGATTTATATGTGTCGGAAAGCTGCTCTTTTATCTGCAGGACTGCATCACTGCCAAGGTCAAGTAATAATTGTCTGTCTGCCTTTCCATTTTTTACAGCCTGCCTTAATGCTCCTGCCGAGGTTTGCTCAATAGCCACTACCGTCATTTCGGCAAGACTGCTTACTCTGTCTATGGCAGCATTAAAAAGACTTTGCTTATTTTCATCAACCTTGGCGGCAATTTCAGTCTTTATTTTCAGTGTTGCCTGTCTGACATAATATGCCGTATATGCAGCTGCAACACTTATTGCTCCGGTAATAACCGTATCCATTACCGCCGCAAAAATCTCTTTCATATAAATCCCTCCATAAATGCAATAATCCCAGGGGCTATCCCCTGGGATTATAATAACACTTGCCGTGTTAAAAGTATTTTGAACATTTCAATTTTTATCGAAAAGACTCATTTGCCCTTCCAACACCTTCTTCATTGCTTTTACACGATACTTAACAATGTCCCTAATGTATCTTTCCGAATATCCGTATTTTCGCGACAGCTCCGTATAATTGTAGCCTGTAAAGTCCTGTAAAATTTTACCTCGTATCGCAGTACTCTTCAACTTTGGGAAATATATCAGCTCACCTCTGAATACATTTATAATGCCGTCAGCCTTTTCGCTGCCAAAGGTTACTGCAATATCTGCATACGTTAAGCTTTTTATAAACTGCGAGCTGAATAAAATCTGCCTGCCCTGCCACATTTCAGCAAGCTTAACAATTTCTCCAAGCTGCAATACCGAAGTCAGGCTGCTGTATGGTTCTATTAAATCCTCCTTGTCAATAAATTTCACAATACCACATCCTTATTATTTCGATGCTACGCTTACTACCTTAGTTGCTGCGTCATAGTCAATATTGATAATACTTTCCAAATCCCTGAGCCTTACATAATTTTCTCCGTCCCTCAAAATACGTCTTACCGTTTTTGCCTGACCGCCAATATTCATTTCAGTTTCCGTAACCATTTCCATTTCCTCCTTAATGTATGGTATTCCATAGGATGAACAAATACCTTTTGCTATAGCAGTTACATTTCTTTCAATCCATGTTTCATCATTAATCAGCTGTTCCTCCGCCCTGTTGCTGATAAAAGCAATCTCCACAAGTACCGCAGTCATTTTTGTACTGTTAAGCACAACCAAATCCTGACGGATTTTTATACCTCTGTTCCTCAATCCTGTTTCATATACAAGTGCAGACTGTATTTCCTCTGCTAATTTGCAATTATTATAACATAGAGTTTCAGTTCCGTTGGCACTGCTGCTTGCGGCGCTATTACAGTGCACGCTTACAAATATATCCGCATTTGCTTTATTTGCAATTGATGCTCTGTTTGATAACGATACAAATACGTCGGTTGTCCTTGTATACATAACATCAAAACCCAGCTTTTTTAGTACAGCACCCAACTTTAACACAGTATTTAAAGCAATATCCTTTTCCTTGCTGTAAGCTCCGCAAGCACCCGAATCCTTTCCGCCGTGTCCTGCATCTAAGCATATTAACATAAATTTTCCTCCCTTTATCCCAAAAGCTTTTTCATTATTTCATCATTTTCCCTGCAGGCTAAAATCTGCCTTACACTTTCCTCGGGGCATACAACAGGCATTGCCATACGCTTTACTCTGTCCCTTATACGTTCATCAAGTCTTAGTTCATTAGCTGACAGGTTAGAGGTAAATACCGTTATTTTCTTACTTATCATACGTTCATTAAGTATAGTATAAAGAATTTCCTCTGCCCATGGAGTAGGCTTTTCAACTCCTATATCATCAAGAATAAGTACCTGACTTGCAACCGTATCAGCTATAAGCTCTGCCTGCGTTCTGCCCTCTCTGTTGTCAAAGGTTTCCCTTATTTCATTCAGCAGCCTTATGGTTGTGGTATATTTAACAATAACACCACACTTATTTATTAACGCATTACCAAGGCTTACGGCAAGCCTTGTTTTGCCACTGCCCTTTGTGGCACTGTAGAAATATAAGCCCTTACCCATATCAGCCATAGCATCAAAATTTTTAACATAGCCGATAACTACCTTTTTTGCATTTAATGCAATCCGCCTATCCTTATTTGATGTGTAAATATCTGTTGAAAAATCGCTTACCTTAAGCCCTGTAAACTCAGGCGGAATATCCGCAAATTTTAAGCGTTTTTTCTGTATTCTGTCAGCCATACATTTACAGTTTCGAGCATAAATCATTCCATTTCTGCGCTCGGTTATTGTTCCGCTGCCATTACACAATCCATAAGGGCAATCAGAAGTCGCACTCTGAGCTTCCGCCGCAGTCTGCATATTTTTCTGCAAGTCTTTTACCCTCGTCATTACTCTGCTTACGCTCTCCAACACTGTCAGCCTCCTTTTGTAGATTTCGGATAATACCCATAACATATTTTTCATTCATACTAACCGTTATATCCTTTTGCATATACACCTTTAAAGCCGTTATAACGATATTAGTATCGTATTTTTGCCATTTTATAAGCTGATTTTGTTTAACACTGTCGCTTATTTTGCCGCTTTTGCGTGTACGCTTCGCAAGGAAATCAAAGAAACGCTTAATAACATCCCTGTCATTTTTGTTGTAACGTTTCAACAATTCATCCATACACATCAGCTCCCTTTTGTTTAAGCTTTTTCATACCCTCAATAACGGCACTTGCCTGTTTCTTTGTAAGCCAGTTTATATTATCAACTCCGCCCACTTTTTTAACAAAGCCTGCAAGCCTTTTTTCGTCCCAGCCGAAGTCTTTTGCAAGCTCCTGTATAAAATGCAGCTGCTTCGGTGTAACCCTGTAGGGATTTTTGTTACCTTCAAGGCTGTCAATCAGCTTGATTGCCTCCGTTATGGTAATTTCACTTAAATGCTCCTTTTTGCAAATGCTGTATAAAAGGCTGTGTAAATTATCATTATCAACACCTTTTTCCCTTGCCAGTGCATATATTTTCCTTAGCTGTGCTGCAGATGCCTTATTCATTTACATCACCATACTTTATTGCAATCTTAGGTGTCTGTGTAACGATAATACACTTCTTGATACCTTCAATGGTCTTTTCGGTATTGTCGGGGATAAACATTTTTATTTTAGTCCAGTTAATGATTTTATGTATGTAGTCCAGTTCAACATCCAAATCCTCACCTATGGGCAGCTTAAGCGCCGCTATAAGCTGCTCCCTGTCCTTTTTGTAATCTCCTTTCAGCTTTTTTGTAAGTAAATTTATCTGCCGGCTGTCTGCCTTAAAACACTCCCTCAGCAGCTCCTCAAGAGTTGTTTCACTGTTAAAATCATCAGTAAATATAGCCTTAACAGCCTCCTCAAACTTATTGTCCCATTTGTAATCATAGCTTACAATGCGCTGCACTTTTTCTTCGGCAAGAGTACCGACAATCTCCTTAAAGGCAAACCAGTTAATAACTTCCAGTTTCTGGGTCTGAGTAAACTCGGCTCTGTTACCGTCAGTCCCTATAAATATTTTTTGCTTGAGATTTTTATCCTCAATATACCTTAAGCCACGTTTTTGCAGTTCTGCTTTATAAATTTTTTCGGTTTCACCAAGTGACTTCTTATCTCTGTCAATGTCTACAAGTCTGTCAATAATTTCAGTTGTTTTAAGCATACTCATTAATTCAGCCATAATATAATACCTCCGTTATAGTTTTGTAATAAGCTCAATATTTGTGTAATCACACCCTCACCTCAGTTCCGGTAAGCTCATCATAACATTTTTCGCAGCAGCCTTTACCTTTTAACTCTTTTATATGCTCTGTTGCTCCACAGAAAACACAGGAAGGACGGTACGGCAGTATCTTGATACCGCCGCCGTCTGTAGGTTCAATTACCACTGCATCACCCTTGTTAAGATTAAGCTCCCTGCGGAGCTTAATCGGTATACCTATACCGCCTGACTTGTTTACTTTGACATAATCTTTCATATTATAGCCCCCTTAAAGCATCATCATATTGCTGGCAACCTTAATATCCTTACCGCTTATAGCTCTGCCCTCATCCGTCATACGCATAAGATTTTTTATAGTCCTGTTAAGCAAACGGAAACAGCCTGTATTACTATTACAGCCCCTATATATCAGCTCATCAAGTGCAGCATCTTCAATATCAACATCAGCAAGATATTTTTTTACCTCTGCCCCGGTCAGACCTGCAAGCTTTACAAAGTAATCTGCTCTGTTTGCGAAACGTGGCAGATAAGCCTTCAACATAATTTCAAGATTAGGCTCTCCGGCAACAATCACTCCAACATCACACTGGTCATATATGGTACGCAGTATTTCCATTTTCTTTGCACTGTACTTTGTCATCAGCTTGTCCGCCTCATCAATAATAAGTAAATAGCCCTCGTTAATGTTAAAATACTCTTTAATGCCCTGCACCCTTGTCCATATTGTACCTGTGCAACGAGGTATACCAATAACCTTTTCGATAGCCTCAATCATATCCCTGCAGGTCATACTGTCGTCACATTCGATATAACAAACCTTTGCTTTCTTAGCATACTGCTTTAATGTATATGTTTTTCCGTAGCCGCTTCTGCCTACAACAACACCTAATCCTGTATACTTTTGGCAGAGGTCACAGGTCGCCAGTACATTCATTGCGTCGGCGCTGGCAAAAAAGTCTGCCACCTTACGGCTCTTGATTTCCGCCTGTGGCTCTGAATCCGCCTCATCAACAACCTCCTCCTCCGAATTTATGCTTTTAAAGTAGTCCATAAGTGCATTTTCAATGTTTGACGGATCACTGTCGTATGTATTGCTTAAATATCTGCTCAACAGACTTCTGCTCAGGCTTATTTTTGCACTAAGGTCACTTTTGCTCATTTTGTTTTCCTTAAGGTATTTAAGGGTATATTCCCTTATGTTATCTCCGCTGAGTTCCATTAAATCAGCCTCCTATTCCCAGCTCACGCATAACGCCCTCTGCACGTCTGCGTAAATATTCATTCCGTTCCGCAAGCTCTATATCATCATTTTCCTTAATATAGGTGGTACTTTTTGGCATGGCAATAACCTTTGGCTTTTCATCAGTAAGCTCAGGCAGCACAACCACCTTGCTTTTATCCTCAATATTTCCTGCCGCCATACGTTCCTCATAAGGCATCTGAGCTTTTGCAATAATCTCCCTTGCCTGCCTCTCCTGCCTTTTCTGTGCCTTGATATGTGCTTCAAGGCTCTTGTCATCAACTGCCGCCAAAGGATTTAATATAGTAGCATTTCCGCAGCGGCATATAAGCCTGTCAGTTTTGGTATCATATACATATATGCTTGTTACATCATGAGGATTATACCGCACCGTAACTCCCTTACTGCTGTTGATATACGGAAACAGCTCCTCACACATATAATCACAGCCAAGGAGCTTTATGCCTGTAGCATAAACCTTTTTATGCTCCTTAACCATAGCCATACGCTCAAGATATTCAACAGGCGGTGCCGGCTTGTAATATCTTTCTGCATTTTGATATACCTCAATGGGGGTTTTCCACTGCTCCCCTGCAAGCCCCTTGTGGTTTCTTTTACTGTAAACCTCAAGTATCCAATATTCAAAGCTGCCTGCAAAGTCCTCAATGCTCATGAGCTGCCCTTTTTCAAACATAGCCTTTATATTCTTTTTGACTTTTGCCGAGGTCAGGCTTCCCGTAAGAGTACCTGTGTAGCTGTTTATGGACTTTGTAAAATCCTCACATACACTGCCGAAAAAACGTTCAATCTGACCCTTTGTCCATGCCTGATACGGTAAGCTCCTCATATCTCGTTCAATACCTACCTCCGCATAAAATCCTTCAGTATCGGTATCAATGCTGACTCTGACCTTACGATTTCTGCCTGTAAGACACTCTGCAGTGTAGTCCTTACCATTATCAATCAACAATACCCTTGGTACACCCTCAAAGGGATTAGCCTTGTTTTTCTTTGGCATAACCATATGGATAAGTGTTTCTTTAATAACCTGTGAATTGGGTATCTCACATATACTCCAACCAACCAACGCCCTGCTGCGCATATCCATAAAACCTACAAGGCAGGGCTTAACCGCCCTCCTTGCCCCGTTCGTGCTTCTTACCTCCACAAAGCAATCAAAGGTATGTGTATCGGCAACAACAAGCTCCATAACCTTTAGCTGTGTTAAGTCTCGCCTTGCCTTTACCATACTTACACGCTTAAACTCTCTCAAGCCGTCACTTGCAAGCACTCTGGCATTATCCGTTGTAGGTCTGAGGTCATCCCTGATATATCTCAATACCGTATCGTAAGACGGTAAGCTCTCCTTGTCCCAACCCTTTTCAAGTCCTGCTGCCTTAAACAGATTGTATAGCTTCTTATACTTGCAGCGGTTTGTGGCAAACAGTGGGTCAAACCATATATTTTCAATAAGTGCTTTCATCTCGGCATTTAAAGCTCTACGACCTTTAGGTTGTGGTGGCTGTGGACACAATGCAAGTATTTTCATATATTCAAGATTAACTTCGTCACCACCAAGCTCCAAAGCCCATGCTGCAGCCTCCGTATATGCTTTGATTTTTCTGTGCAGCGTTCGTGAGGATATACCAAGGCTTTCCGCAAAGCTGCTTATATACTCCGTCTTGTCCCTGTCACCGTCATAGGATAAGCAGTCCTCCACATATCGCTTCATTTCTATTGCCTGATTATACTGCTTAAGGTGATTTTCCTTGTAGGTCTGCACATCTTCCGATACATACCATGGGGCATTGTCCTCGTCAATAATACCGCCGGCTTCAAGCTTTTTCTGTTGACGATATAGGCGGCGAGCCTTACTGGACAATGAACTGAGGGCTATATATATTCTCTCCTGTCCTCCCTGCAAACCATCTTTTTCCTTGCGTATCTTATAGGAATTTTCCCTTTGCAAACGCTTAGCCAAAGTAAAATAACCTATATTTTCAAGCAGCGCAGCATCCTCAATACTTAACCACGTTTCTATCATTCAGCTCACCCCCTATGCCGTGAATTTTTCAACATCTATCCCCAGCACATCGCCAATAGCCCTGCGATATTTTAAACCCTTGCGTTTACCGTACATAATATAGCTCAGATACTGTGGGCTTGTTCCGGCAGCCTCGGCAACCTCGGCAAGCGTTAAACATTTGCTTATAGCTTTTTTCTTAACCGCCTTTCCAAACGGTGTAAGCTGATTTTTCTTTCTCATAAAACCAACTCCCTGTTATAATAAATATTCTTTTGACAAAAATATTGCAATTTTTTCTCGTAATTGATATAATAAATAGAACTTTGTTTTGGCTCTCTAATCAAGAGCCGGCAGTGAGCTACAACTCACTGCCCTTTTTTATTTCTTTCTCTTATAATGGCAAGCTCATAACTCTTGGTTTCGGCTTCGTACCACGCACGTATCGCACGTATCAGCTCAATAACGAACATACCAAACAGGAATAATAAAATAATTTCCTCTGTTGTCATTAAAAATCCACCTTTCTGTTTAACCTGCGGCTCTTACCGCTTACCTTATTTACAATTTCAAAACACTCCGAACAGTCCTTAACAATTAGCCAATTGTCAGGGTCAAGCCTGTACTTGCGTAACAGCATTTTCTGCCTGCGTGTCGGTCTTTTACCATGCTTCATATTAGCCCTCCTTGTAAAATTTATGTATAACCTGTGCTATCATATTTGCCGCATTTTGATTAAATCCGCAGCGTGTTAAGTTCACCCGATTGTAAACCACATCCTCAGGCTCACTTGCTTCACATGATCTCCCATGACTTGGTACAGCTATGAAACCGCCGTTAATATGTTTACCATAGATAATCAGATATTGCATTCCACTGTAATTCACCACAAACTCTTTAACATCGGTAGGCTTGTCTTCATTTCTCATTACGTACTTAGGATTATTCATTTTATGTAACCTCGCTTTCATATTTTTTCTTACTGAATTGCTTTTATAACATCTATGGCAATAGCCGAAAGGCTGTCACACTCAACATTGACTTTTATGACATTTTTGTTTTTGTAGTGTACCTCAACCATCCCTACATCTCTACAATTATCCGTCAGTTTGCAGAAAAGAAATTCAATATTATTGTCAATTTTTCTGACTAAAAACTCAAGTTCATACATAATAAAATCAACCTTATCAATAACCGTTTCATACATTTGCATAATATTCACCTCACAACCAGTACTTATCCGTTCTGCCAAGCAGATAATCAACGCTGCATCCGTAACACTCACAGAAATCAAACACAATATCAATGTCTATCAGCGGAACATACTCAAGCCGAGAAATAAGTACCGCAGCTATTCCCTTAATGTCCTTTTCATCGTTTTCCTCAAGCACAGCTAAAACTCTGTCCTGTAACACATCATAATCAATACGTTTAACTGGCATTCATTTAACCCCCTTACTATTAATAACAGTCAACCATAACTCTTTTAAGTCGTCCTTTAAATGCAAAAGCCTGCGTCTTGCATAATCTTGAGTACATTCAATACTGTCCTTTATCATCGGCTGGG
>CALIRN010000160.1 GCA_938042265.1 uncultured Eubacteriaceae bacterium | reverse complement strand
CTTTGCGGTTTTAAATTCAAGCTGAGCAGAGTAGTCAAGATGCTGAAGAGAACAGCCGCCGCATATCCCTGCAACAGTGCAAAGTGGCTCAGTCCTGTGTGAGGAAGGTTTAATAATGTTCATAAGTCTTCCATAGCCATATTTTTTTTTCAGCTTGGTTGCAATAATTTCAACAGTTTCTCCGGGGAGCGCCTTATCCACAAAAAAAGTAAAGCCCTCCAACTTGCCTATGCCCTCGCCGTTTACTCCAATATCAGTAATTTCAACTATATAGTGATTGTTCTTCTTAAAATCCATGGTCTTAGTCCTTATACTCGGTTTTACGTATGTTGCGCAGAAGCAGTTTATTATATCCTGTCCATGGGCCCATTGTATTATCAGATTTAATTATATCCTCAAACATACGCTCCTTTGCATCGGTATCATCTGCAACATGGAGCAGAAAAGCCTCCAGTGTTTTTGGCAGCTTTGGAGAACCATACTCAAATTCACCGTGGTGCGACAGGATTGAATGCTTCATAAGTGCCTTTAATTCGGGAGAAAAGCCGTCTATTTTATCAGCTTCTGAACCTATCAGTTCAGAGCCCATTACAATATGACCAATTAACTCGCCCTCATCGGTATAGTCAATATTTGGAAAATCAGATAGTTCAATTACCTTGCCAACATCATGCAGAAGTGCTGTGGAAATGAGCAAATCCCTGTTAACCGTAGGATAATGAGAGCAGAAAAACTCACATATATCTGTTACGGAAACGGTGTGCTCCAGTAAACCGCCAAGATAGTTATGGTGCATAGTTTTAGCGGCAGTGTGGGTTTTAAATTTGCTTGATATAACGGGGTGTTTTGTAAATATATTAACAAGCAGTTCTTTAATACAGGATGTTTTAATGCTGTCAATATAGTTAGTCAGCTTTTTGTAAAGCTCGTCAATATCCTTATCTGTTGAAGGTACATAATCAGCAGGGTTATACTCGCCCTCGTGTCCCTTGCGTATTTTATGTACATTAAGCTGTAAATCGTTCTGATAGGTTTGAACAAGAGCATCGATTTTTATAAAATCTCCGGCTTCAAAGCTTTGTATACCGTTGGTTAAATCCCATACCTTGGCACTTATAGTGCCTGTTTTATCCTGCAGAGTAAGGGACAGGTAGTTTTTACCTGTTTTTGACTGAAAGGTTTGTCTTGTTTTACAAAGATAAAAATCAATAACCCTTTCGCCGTCACGAAAATCAGAAATATATCTCATAATTGCCTCCGTTAGTTTTATAGCATTATCTATAATTATATAACATTACAAAGAAATATTCTACAGCTAATTTAAAATTTGCTTGCTATTTTGTTATTTATATGATAGTATGAGAGTAAATACTTGCATAGGGGCGATTTTATGGATAATACCGGTCAAAAAATTATTGATGCAACAATGGCTTTGATACGTGACAAGGGTTATGTTGCAACTACAACAAAGGACATTGCAAAGGAAGCAGGCGTAAATGAGTGTACGATTTTTCGCAAATTTAAAAATAAAAAAGATATAATTATTAATGCGATGGAACAGGAAAAGTGGCGGGCAAATATTTCTCCGGAAATATTAAAAAATATAAGTTGGGATTTGCAAGAGGATATCGAAATGTTTATGAAAGTATATATGGATAGGATTACACCTGATTTTGTAAACTTATCCATTGGCTTGAGAGCACCTCAGATATATGAAGATACTTCAGAGCTGATTATGAAGGTTCCGCTGGTATTTGTTGAAGCTCTAAAAAATTACTTTAACGAAATGGAAAAAGGGGAGCTTATACCGCATGTTGATGCTGAATCATTGGTGATGATGATTTTTTCTGCCACCTTTGGGTATACCTTTTTAATGGCATCTTTTGGTAATAAGCTTTCAGAGATTGACAGGGAGCGCTATATAAAAGAAAGTGCCGTGCTTTTTTGTAATGGAATATTAAACAGATAACAGGGTGTTGCTTTTTAGTAGCACCTATATAAATAAAATATATGAAAGCAAGTACACGCTATAAAAGGAGGGTGTTTATATGAATATTACAGGAGCAGAATTGTTTATTAAAGCTCTAAAGGCTGAGGGAACTGAGGTTTTGTTTGCTTATCCCGGAGGACAGGTAATTGATTTATTTGATGCCTTATATGATGAAACGGAAATAGAGATAGTTTTACCAAGACATGAGCAGGGTTTAATTCATGCAGCTGACGGTTACGCTAGATCAACAGGCAAGGTTGGAATATGCCTTGTTACAAGCGGTCCGGGTGCTACTAATCTGGTAACGGGTATAGCAACTGCAAATTATGACAGTGTGCCTCTGGTTTGTTTTACAGGTCAGGTTTCAACTGAACTTATAGGCAGTAGTGCTTA
>CALIRN010000159.1 GCA_938042265.1 uncultured Eubacteriaceae bacterium | reverse complement strand
CTGCTTCACCCAGGATTTCCTCCATTAAGTCAAGAGGGAAGCCGTAGGTATCATACATCTTAAAGGAGTCCTCACCGCCCATAACATTATCTGCCTTTGCTGCCTTGATTTCCTCAATTTTCTGCTTAAGCATGGCAATACCCGTATCAAGAGTAAGGTAGAAACGCTCCTCCTCTGCGGTAATTGTCTTTATAATATTTTCCTGCTTGTCCACAAGCTCTGGATAAGCGCTGCCTGAGTTGGAGATAACAACCCTGCACATATCCGCAAGGAACTTACGGTCAATACCCAGAAGCTTGCCGTGTCTTGCGGCACGTCTTAAAAGGCGGCGGAGTACGTAGCCTCTGCCCTCGTTGGAGGGGCGTACACCGTCTGCAAGCATAAAGGTTACGGAGCGGATATGGTCGGTAATAACTCTTATTGAAACATCGGTATTATGGTCAACACCGTATTCCTTATCCGCAATGCGGCAGACCTCATCCCTTATCATTTTAACAGTATCAACATCAAAAATTGAGTTGACGCCCTGTAAAACCGTTGCAATTCTCTCAAGACCCATACCCGTATCAATGTTAGGATTCCAGATTTCCATATATCTGTCGCAGTCACAGCCTACGGTACAGCCCGGCTGACCGCAGCCGTATTCCTCACCTTTATCATAGTAAATTTCGGAACAGGGACCGCAGGGACCTAAGCCATGCTCCCAAAAGTTGTCCTCCTTGCCCATACGGAAAATACGCTCAGGAGCAAGACCGATTTCCTTATTCCAGATATTAAATGCCTCGTCATCATCCTGATAAACGGAAACATAAAGTCTGTCCTCAGGCAGCCTGATTACCTTGGTGAAAAACTCCCAAGCCCAGTGGATAGCCTCTGTTTTGAAGTAATCACCAAAGGAGAAATTGCCAAGCATCTCAAAAAATGTGCCATGACGTGCGGTTTTGCCTACGTTTTCAATATCACCTGTACGGATACACTTCTGACAGGTGGTTACCCTTTTGCGTGGGGGGATTTGCTGACCTGTGAAAAATGGCTTAAGGGGTGCCATACCCGAGTTGATAAGAAGTAAGCTCTTGTCATTGTGTGGGATAAGAGAGGAGCTCGCCATTCTAAGGTGGCCCTTGCTCTCAAAAAATGAGAGGAACTGCTCTCTTAATTCATTTACGCCCATATATTGCATAGTTTATAACCTCCTGAAAATAAAAAAGCCCCTTACTGTAAAAACAGCAGGGACGTTATTAACGTGGTACCACCCTGATTATACGCCCATGGGCGTACATCTCTTATGTCCGTATCGCAGAGCTGCGGAAATGCCGCTTTAAAGGGAGCT
>CALIRN010000158.1 GCA_938042265.1 uncultured Eubacteriaceae bacterium | reverse complement strand
TCTAGGTAAACAAGTGAAATAATAAAAACTTGTCACTTAGAAGGGAGCATATCACATTTTTAGTGCGACAGCCCCTTTTTTATTTTGTATATTTAAACATAATTTTATAAATATCGTGCCTATGTGTGTAATTTTTTCTTCCAAAATTGTCCTTTTGTGATATAGTATAAAATTCCGCCATAAGCAAATAATAGCTACATCAACTAAATTTTGCTTTTAAATTAAGTGAATTTACTTTATAAATGTCACTAAAGGAGGATATATTGTGAAGGCAACTGGCATCGTAAGACGAATAGATGATTTGGGACGAATAGTAATCCCTAAGGAAATAAGAAGAACATTAAGAATACGGGAGGGCGACCCTCTGGAAATTTACACAGGCAGCACAGGTGAGATAATTTTAAAAAAGTACTCTCCCATAGGAGAGCTTGGAGCCTTTGCAAAAGAATATGCCGAGAGTCTGGCTCAAAGTGCAGGACATATTACCTGCATTGTGGATAAGGATCAGATTATTGCCGTAAGTGGCGGAGGCAAAAAGGAGTTTATGGAAAAGCACATTTCAAATGAGCTTGAAAAGGTTATTAATAACAGAAATACCCATATTGCACAGCGAAGTGATACAAACTTTGTTCCAATACTTGAAAACGAGCCTGAAAAAGAGCTGTACAACCATGAACTTATTACCCCAATTATAAGTGAGGGAGATGTACTCGGTGCAGTTGTAATGCTAAGTGACAGCCAAAAAATGGGAGAAGTTGAGGGAAAGCTTGCTCAGACAGCAGCAGGCTTTTTGGGCAAACAAATGGAGCAGTAATTATGTATTAAATGCCGCCTGTAGTTTTTAACAGGTGGCATTTTTTTGCTTTGTATGATATAATAATGTGCAATAAATTATCAGAGGTATATTATGAAAGCTGAATTGCGCCTTATAAGCTATAACAGTGTTAAAATAGAATATTATTTAACAAGAAAAAATGTAAAAAATATTAATTTAAGAATACGAAGCAGTGACGGTACGGTACAGGTATCTGCTCCTTATGGAATAGACACAGAATATATTGACAATTTTGTGCTGACTAATGCAGATTTCATTTTAAATGCATTGAAGAAATATAAAAAAGACTCAGAAAAAAGCAAATATTTTGCAAAAAACAGATTAAATGAAGGTGATGAGTTAATTCTCCTGGGACAAAGACTTAAAATTAAAATTGAACAAACAGAAAATGAAAGTGTATGGACCGATGGTACATATTTGTATTTAAGGCTAAGCGATGCCAACAATTATGAAATAAAAAGGGCTTTGTTGGAAAAGCAGCTTAATATTATCAGTGAGAAAATATATAATGAGTTAATTGACAGGCTTTTCCCTGTTTTTAATCAGTTGGTAAAGGATAAACCCATACTGATTATTAAAAATTCAGTTTCAAGGTGGGGCTACTGTCAGCCGTCTAAAGGAGTAATTATGGTGAACAGACAGCTTATATGCGTACCTGTACCGCTTATTGAGTATTTGATACTCCATGAGCTTACTCATCTTATTTATCCTGATCACTCAAAGGATTTTTGGAGATTTATGGAGAAAATAATACCTGATTGTAAAATAAGGCGCAAGGCTTTGCAGCAGTATTCCTTTTTACTTAAAAAATAGGTCTTGTAATTATCTGTAAATAGTTTATAATTAAAATTGATAATAAAGATGAGGAGGGGTATTATGAAAAACGTAATACAAACAGATGCTGCACCAAAGGAAGCGGGCCCATATTCACAGGCTGTTGAGGCAAACGGTTTTGTATTTACATCAGGTGTTATAGGAATAAATCCTTATACGGGAGAGCTTGAGGGTTATGATGTTGAGCAGGCAGAAAGAGCTATGCTTAATCTTGAAAATCTTCTTATTGCTGCAGGTACATCAATTGAAAACGTTGTTAAGACAACTGTCTATATAAAGGATATGGCAGACTTTCCTATTATTAATGATGTATATATGAAGCACTTTAAGGAGCCTTATCCTGCCCGTATTTGTGTTGAAGTTTCTTCTTTACCAAATGGAGCTTTGGTTGAAATTGAAGCGGTTGCATTAAAATG
>CALIRN010000157.1 GCA_938042265.1 uncultured Eubacteriaceae bacterium | reverse complement strand
ATACAGATGTACTGAAAAGGCTTTTAAAAATTTATACCCCTAAATTTATTTATGTAATGCCCTGCTACCAGACGCCTACGGGGATATGCTACAGCCTTAAGAAAAAGCGTGAGCTTTTGGAACTTGCCTATAAGCACAATTTTTATATTGTTGAGGAAGATAATATGGGAGATTTTACCTATACTAATGATAAGCCTGTTTCCCTTAAAGCACTGGATTACCGCAACAGAGTAATATATATAAAGAGCTTTTCAAAAATTCTTATGCCGGGACTGAGAATAGGTTATATGGTTTTGCCAAAGGCAATATCGCAGGCAGTTGCATCCGCAAAATATTCAACGGATATATCCACCTCAGGCTTTATACAGAGAGCCTTTGAGCTGTATTTAAAAAGCAGTGAGCACCTTAATCACATTGACAGAATGTGCAGTATTTTCAGAGGCAAATATAAGCTTATTACAAATCTTGTCGATGAAAAGCTGCTACCATACTTTGAATATAATAAATCAGGCGGAGGTCTTACTCTTTGGCTTAAGTTGCGCAGGGAAGATGTATCCATTGACAATCTTTACACCGCCTTTGCAAAAAACGGTGTTCTTGTTATGCCCGGCAGTCTTTTTACTGCTGATGATGAGGAAATTATGCGCCACATAAGAATAAGCTTTGCAAATGTAACAAATGAGCAGATAACAGAGGGTATAAGCACTATTGAGGATGTATGTAAATCCCTTTACACCTATGGAAATTTATGATATACTTTATTTACCAGCAAAGTGAATCCCACGCTTCTAAAGCAGAGGGTACTTAATATATTATTGGTAGGAGTACAAGCTCCTATTGAATACCGACGATAAAAGCGTCGGTCGGTTATGGGATAATCGGAAAGAAATCCGTCAAGCAAAAATTCTCAAGTACTCAACAACAACGGAGTACAAATAACATTGACACTAAATTTTAGGAGGAAATATGATGAAAATTGAAACCAAATGTATTCAATCCGGCTACAGCCCTGCTAACGGTCAGCCAAGAGTAATACCTATTGTGCAAAGTACTACATATAAATATGAGTCAACCCAGACAATGGGTGACCTTTTTGATTTAAAGGAAAACGGTTATTTCTACACTCGTCTTGCCAATCCTACAGTTGGTTATGTTGAGGATAAAATAAACGACCTAGAGGGCGGCGTTGGTGCAATGCTTACTTCCTCGGGACAGGCCGCAAGCTTAATTACAATACTTAATATATGTAAATCAGGCGACAGCATTATCAGCGCCTCTGCCATTTACGGCGGCACATTTAACCTTTTTGCCGTTACTCTGCAAAAGCTCGGTATTGAGTGCATATTTGTTGACGCAGGTCTTTCCGTTGACGAACTGCAAAAGTTTGTTAAACCAAACACTAGGGCAGTATTTGGCGAAACACTTTCAAACCCTTCTCTTGACGTACTGGATATTGAAAAGTTTGCAGTCCTTGCGCATAACAACAGCATTCCACTTATAATTGACAATACCTTCCCCACGCCGTTTCTTTGCAATCCGTTTAAGTATGGTGCGGATATTATTGTTCATTCAACCTCAAAATATATGGACGGTCATGCCACAGCCCTGGGCGGTGTTATTGTAGACAGTGGAAATTTTGACTGGACAAGCGGTAAATTTCCTGAATTTACTGAGCCTGATGAGTCCTATCACGGTGTAATTTATACCAAAAACTTTGGCAAAGCAGCCTTTATTACAAAAGCAAGAGTACAAATGATGAGAGATTTGGGCTCAACACCTTCACCACAGAATGCCTTTTTGCTTAACTTAGGTCTTGAAACTCTTCATTTAAGAATGGAGCGTCACTG
>CALIRN010000156.1 GCA_938042265.1 uncultured Eubacteriaceae bacterium | reverse complement strand
AGAGCATCGCCTTGCCAAGGCGAGGGTCGCGGGTTCGAATCCCGTCTCGCGCTTATTTATTTAAGCTGTTGCTTTTTAGGCAACAGCTTTTTATATTGTGCTTAAAGGATAATCGTAATGGTTAACCGCAATATTTTTTTAGCGTATTTCGTACTGCACCTGTACCTGAATTAAGCTCCTTGAAATATCCCTCAATTTTATTGCCAAGCCCTGCATTGTACAGGTCAACACCGAAAATATCCCTTCGTGACAATATTTTGGAGAGTATTTTGTTTGTGTTTTCATTATTGCCTAATTTAATCTGTGACATAATGCCTGTAAGCTCATTAAGCATTGGATCAGGCGACGGTTCAAAATCTGCACCGTTGTCGTCCTTTGCCATAAGATATCGGCACCAGCCTGCAAGCACAAGAGGAATATAAACAAGTCCGTGGGCGTTATTGTCGTAAGCCTTTATTGTTTCGCCAAAACGGATACCTACCTTTTGGGAGGTATCACAGGCAATACGCTGGGGCGCATCAGGCATAAATGGATTTGGCAGACGTACATTAATTACCTCATCTATAAATTCTCTTGGGCTTATAATAACAGGGTTGGTAACAACAGGCAGTCCTTCATCACAGCCGATATGCTTAATTAAGCTTACAAGCTGTTTATCCTGCATTTCATCAGATATTTTGCGGTATCCCAGTAGACATCCAAAGATTGCAAGGGCTGTATGCAGGGGATTTAAGCAGGTGCAGACTTTCATTTTTTCAACCTTATCAACGGTTTGTCTGTCGGTATAGATAATGCCGCCCTTATCAAGAGGCGGTCTGCCATTTTTAAAGTTGTCCTCAATTACTAGATATTGAGGAGCCTCGGAATTTACAAAGGCGGCGGTGAAGGTGTTTTTATCGGTTACAAGCGGCTCGGCGTTTTCAAAGCCGCATTTCTTTAATTGGGCAGTTACAAGCTCAGAGGGACGGGGAGTAATTTTATCAATCATTGTCCATGGATATGATAAGCTGTTTTTGACATAATCATAAAATTCCTGAGATACTATGCCGTTTTCAGCCCACTTTTGCGCAAAAGTAGTAACAGCCTCCTCCAATCGGGAGCCGTTGTGTGAGCAGTTATCCATACTTACAAGTGTCAGCGGCTTGCCGCAGGCCGAATATCGGTAATAGCACAAGGCTGCAAGTCTGCCCATATAGCTTTTTGCGTTGTGCGGCTGATTATGAAAATCATCTTCAATCTTCGGAGCAAAGCTACCGTCAGAGTTTTTAATACTATAGCCCTTTTCGGTAATGGTGAAGGATACCATTTCCAGACTGTCGGCGGCAAAAATATCCTTAAGTCTGTCAGTGTGTATTTTATGGGAAAAATCAGCCTTTAATGCCTCCATTACTGAGGCAATAACCTGTTTTTCCATACTGCCGTCAGTATTTAAGGTAATGCAAAGGGAAAGATTGTCATAGTCATCAAAAGCCTTGTCAATTATTTCCGTATCGAAGCCCTCGGCAACTATTATTCCCCTGTCCATTATACCTTCATTTAAAAGCTGTTGGCATACAACGGCGGGGAAGGCACGAAAAAGATTACCTGCGCCAAAATGTATCCATATTGGATTTTCGTAGGTGTTTTTACGTATTTTTTCAATATCAAAACAGGGCAGAATAAAGCTTGATTTTTCCCAGATACTTGGGTTTTTAAGCTCTGTTAAGTTTAGTTTCATTGCAAAACCTCCTTTCTGTTTTTATCTCCTGTTTTTATTTATTTTATTCAATAGATTATTGAACTTAAGGGAAAAATGTATTATACTTTATTTAGAAAATTTGAAGGAGCTTTAATATGGCATATACTGCATTATACAGACGTTTAAGACCTCAAAGCTTCAGCGAGGTTATAGGTCAGGAGCATTTGATTAAAACCCTGACAAATCAGATTAAAAACAACAGAATAAATCACGCATATCTGTTCTGCGGCACAAGGGGTACAGGCAAAACCTCAACGGCAAAGATATTTGCCCGCGGAATAAATTGTATGTCTGAGGGAGAAAAGCCCTGTAATGAATGCAGTGTGTGCAGAAATATCCTTGAGGGCAGAAGTCTTAATGTGGTGGAGATTGATGCGGCGTCAAACAACGGGGTTGACAATATCCGTGATATTGTGGAGGAGGTTAAGTATCCGCCTACAGATGGCAGATATAAGGTTTATATAATAGACGAGGTGCATATGCTGTCAACTGGTGCTTTTAATGCACTGCTTAAAACCTTGGAGGAGCCTCCTGCTCATGTGGTGTTTATACTTGCTACAACAGACCCTCAAAAGTTGCCTGTTACCATTTTATCAAGATGTCAGCGTTTCGACTTTCACAGAATAAGCAGACAGGAAATGGCAACCGAGCTTAAAAGGGATATGGAAAACGAGGGTGTAGATATAACCGATGACGCAATAGATTACGTTGCAAGGCTCTCCGATGGTGCAATGCGTGACGCTCTTTCCATACTTGACCAGTGCATGAGCTTTTACTACGGTGAGGAAATTACTGTTGAAAAAATACGTGAAATTACAGGTACGGTGGATAACGAGGTGCTGTTTTCACTTACGGATGCAATTTGTGACAGCTCCTGTGACAGATGTCTTTCTATTATTGAACAGGCGGTACAGAGAGGCAGGGATGTGCTTAACTTTGCCAATGATTTGGTGTTGCACTTCAGAAATTTACTGCTTGCGGTTTCCGTAGGTAAGGAGTCCGATGCACTGGACTATTCAATGGATTATACTGAAAGGCTTTATAATCAGGGACAAAGGGTCAGCTATGATTATATTTTGGATCTTATAAGTGAGTTTTCCGAGCTTTGCGGCAGGATGAAGTATTCCTCCAACCCCAGAGTACTGTTGGAGGTTGCCTGTATAAAGGCTTGCACTCCCGTAACCGAGGAGGGGAACGGTGCCATTGCAAAAAGACTTGCAAATCTTGAAAAAATCTTTGCTGACGGCTGCTTTACCGCAGCACCCACTCCTCAGATACAGCAGAGTACACCAAAGGAGGAGCAAAAGTCTCGGTCTGTGATTGAAAAGGCAGTTCCGGAGGACATAAAAAAGGTTATAAAGAGCTGGCATGATTTTGTAAAGAGCGTAAAAGCACCGCTTTTAAAGGCAACTCTCCTTGAGTCGGTGGAGGCTGCGTATTTAAGTGATGATATGCCTGCTCTGGTTTGTGATAACAGGCTTGCCATGGCAAAATGTGAGTCAATGAGGGATAATATAAAAAATGAGTTTACGGATTTCTTTGGAAAAGAGTTTGAGTTTAAAGTAATGCTTAAGGGTGATTACCAAAAAGTCCACGTGGAAACCTACGGTGGTGAGGATAAGGAACTAAAATTCAAAAGCGCCGAAGAGGAGTTTGAAAGTAAAATGGGTGGTGTGCCTATTGATTTTACGTAATGGTAAAGCTGGGTTATTAATTATTTACAGAGTAGTCTGCTGTAAAGTATTTGATAAAGCCTGCAATGCTTATGCAAATGGGTTGTGTGGCTTAGAGCAGGCAAAGGCGCATTTTAAATGGAAATAGTTAGTCAGTGAACGTAAAACGGAGCATTTGGCGAGAATGCGGACAGTATCATAAAGTCAATGGTTTGGTACTTCCGATGGAATTGGAAAATATGTATAAAATAACGAGTATTTTAAGTCAACTTTTATATATGGTTTTATTGTTGCTTTCGATACAAAGCTTTAAAGAGAAAAAAGGAAAAAGGGCAATAATATTTGCCTTTATACTTTTTGTGCTTGTGGTTATGCCCTTTGCGGTGTGGCTTGGTGTTGCGGTTTCGATGTAGCTGATGTACAAATTGCAGATTAATTTCATACTTGAAATATTTACGAATATACAATATAATGTAATAAGTATCGCCGTTTTAGCAAAAACTGATTTAATTCATAATTAATCAGTTTTTAATTTACAGGGCGGCATTAATCAGTATTTAAGGAGGACTAATATAATGGCAAAAGGACGTGGCGGTATGGGCGGCTTCGGCGGCATGGGCGGTATGAATATGAATAACCTTATGAAGCAGGCCCAGAAGATGCAGAAGCAGATGGAGCAGGCTCAGCAGGATCTTGAAACAAAGGAATTTGAAGTTACCAGCGGCGGTGGTGCCGTTAAGGTTGTAATAACAGGTAAAAAGGTTGTTAAGTCTATTGAAATTCAGCCTGATGTTGTTGACCCTGATGATGTGGAGATGCTTCAGGATTTAGTGCTTACAGCTGTAAACGAGGCAATCAGACAGGCTGATGATGCGGTTACCGGTACTATGGGTCAGATTACAGGTATGGGTATCCCGGGTGGTCTTTTCTGAGAGAGTGAGCGTTAATGAATTATTACGGAAATTATGTAACCAGGCTTATTGAGGAGCTTTCAAGGCTGCCGGGAGTGGGCGGAAAAACTGCGCAAAGGCTGGCATTTTATATCCTTAATATGTCTAAGGAAAATGTGGAGCAGCTTGCAAACAGCATTCTTGCCGCAAAGGAAAATGTAAAGTACTGCTCTGTCTGCTGTAACCTTACAGATGAGGATCCATGTCCGGTGTGCAGAAGTCCTAAGCGAAACCCAAACCTTATTATGGTGGTGGAGGAGCCAAGGGATATGGCGGCTTATGAAAAGACAAAGGAGTTTAACGGTCTTTACCATGTGCTGCACGGCGCAATATCCCCTATGAAGGATATTACCGCAGAGGATCTGCGTATTAAGGAGTTGCTTGCACGTTTGAATGAGGGAACAGAGGAGGTTATTATTGCAACAGGTACAAGCATAGAGGGTGAAACCACTGCAATGTATCTTTGCAGACTTATAAAGCCTTTGGGAATTAAGGTAAGCCGTATCGCTAACGGTGTACCTGTAGGCAGCGATTTGGAGTACGTGGACGAGGTTACTTTATCCAGAGCCTTAGAGGGAAGAAGGGAAATGTAAGATGAAAATAATTAAACCATATTATGTAATTGAGGATGAAATAGACGCCGGTAAAATAATGCTTACTGTTGAAAGGGCAGGACGTACCTGCTATAAAAGCGAGGGCAGGATTGGTGACGGAACAGCGGAAAAGTTTATTGCAAACATTATTAAGCGTGGACACGAATCGGTGCTGGAGCATGAAAAAATTACTGTCAGATTTATCTGTGACAGAGGTGTTACTCATGAGCTTGTAAGACACAGAATAGCAAGCTACAGCCAGGAAAGCACACGCTACTGCAATTACAGCCAGGATAAATTTGGCAACGAGCTTACCTTTATAAAGCCCTGTTTCTGGGACGAGGACAGTGAAAACTATAAGCTTTGGCTTGAAAGTATGCAGTTTATTGAAAATATGTATAATAAGATGATTGAGTGTGGTGCAAAGCCTGAGGAGGCAAGGAGTATACTGCCTAACAGCCTTAAAACCGAAATAGTGGTTACAATGAATTTAAGACAGTGGCGGCATTATTTTAGGCTCAGGACAGCTCCTGCGGCTCATCCGCAGATAAGAGAAATAAGTAGTGCATTGCTTTCTGAGTTAAAGGAAAAGCTGCCCGTATTTTTCAATGATATAATGTAAGGCATATTTTAACAAGTTACTTTATGTTTTGGACAGTATGTTTATAAAAATAAAGACAGCTTCCTGTTGCCGATATATAATCGGTGGTGGGAAGCTGTTTTATTTTCAGGGCTCCTTAATATTAAGCCGGCTTCTGTACTGATTGGGAGTAATGCCTGTTGTTGCCTTAAAAACTCTGCTGAAGTATTCAGGATTATTGTAGCCGATCAGTGAGGCTATTTCATATATTTTCAGCTTTGGATCCATAAGCAGTATTTTTGCCCTGTCAATTTTAACATCGGTAATAAAATTGACAAAGCTGATGCCCGATATTTTTTTAAAAATATGGCTTATATAGCTTTTATTGAGAAATACACCGTTTGAAACGTTTTCAAGGGAAAGATGCTCGTCAACGTGATTAATAACATAATACCCTATATTGCTGATAAGGGAGTTATCAAGAACGGAATATTTTCGTATTGTGTCGGCGATTTCCTGAAAATGCAGAGACCATTTTCTTAAAACCTCTGCTTCAGATTCGGCACAGGCACCGGTATTATGTATAAAGTTGTATTTAAATACAAACTTTCTTAGCCATGGTGTTTTACGCAGTAATTCATCATAAATATATGTTTTAGCCTTTTGGGAAACCATATATCCTGTTAAAATGTCATTTGAAAACTTACCGTAAATTTTTTTGACAATGCCGATGCAATATGGAGAAACATCAGAGCTGCCTTTTGTAATTGCATAAATTAACGGAACCATGGCTTCATTAAGACCTGTATATATATATCTGTCTCCCAGGTCGTAATAAAGTCTGAGCAGTATATCTTCCAGAGTATCATTGCTTATCGGTGTAAGAATATAATCAAATATGCCTGCTATAAAGCCGCTTCTTACCGTTTTAAAGCTGCTGTCATCACTTATAAGTACAATATAGACCTCAGGCAGAATACGTTTTATATGATCAATTACGGATATTTCCAGAGGACTGCGCCCCGCTGTATCAATAAATACCATTGAGGAATTTGTTTCCGTTAAAAAGCTGATGGCATTACTCTCATCAGAGGTTATGCCTGCATATTCAAAATCGGGACGTCTTGTCCATATTGATGAGGTAGCAATGCTGTCGGATATTTTGCTGTCAGAAGCTATAACTGAAACTCGGTACATTTTATCACCTCCTGAATTAACAGGTTAATTAAACAGAAAAGGCGCATAGCCTTGGGATATTCCCTTGGTATGCACCTTTGCATAGAGTTATATTAATAGAGCTTTTTATATATTGAATAAACCGTATCCTTATTAAGGACGGTGTAGTTGTTTGCCATAAGGCGCTGTTGCTTTTCAAGCACAGAGTCAGTGAACTCCATAAGTTCAGTTTCCTTAACACCATATTCATGAAGAGCCTTTTTGGTAATAAGGTGATTAAACAGTACTTCTATATTTTCATAAACCTCCACTTCATAACACTCCAATATTTCAGATAAGAATTTATTAAGCCCTGCAATTTTGCCTGTTGGGTTAAGCTCCTGATAGGTTTTGAAAACCCCTGTAAACATAGCGTAGTTTGACTCGCCATGGGGCACGTGGTAAATGCCACCTAAAGGATAGCTCATTGCGTGTACTGCGCCTGTACCTGCATTGCCAAAGGCAATACCGGCAAAAGCACTTGCCATAAGAAAGTTCTTTAAATAAGGAAGCCTTGCTTCGGGTCCATTTTTTGCAATAGCCTTGTAGCCTGTTAAAATCATTTCCATAGCCTTTATGGAGAAAGCTTCGGAAAAAGGAGTTGCTTTTGGCGATAGATAGGATTCTATAGCGTGCACAAAAGCGTCAATAGAGCTGGTTGCAAAAAACTTAAAGGGCAGTGATTGTAAAAGCTCAGGTATAAGTACGGCTGTATCGGCATAAAGCTCATCAACTGCAAGTCCAAACTTGGTATGCCTGCTTTTAAGCTCAAGAATGGAGATATTTGTAACCTCGCTTCCTGTACCGCAGGTGGTAGGCACAAGGATAAGCTCTTTATCACGCTCAATGGGCAGTCTGCGTTCAAAAAGATCAATTGCAGGTGAAATGTTTTTTAAAGCAAACAGCTTTGCCACATCAAGTATACTGCCTCCGCCTACTGCAATTACTCTGTTATAGTCAAGCTTTGCCACATCAGCATACATTTTATCAACCATTTCGTCACTTGGCTCTCCACTGCCGTAGGCACGTAAATATACTACGTTAGCTTTGGTATCAAGCGCCTTAAAATAATCATTATAAGTATGCTCACCTATAATAAGCAAATCTCTTTCGTTTATTTTAAAGTCCTCGGCAAACTCTTTGCAGGTATCTGCAATGGAGATTACGGGGCTTACTCTGAACTGTTTCATAAAAAGCCTCCAAATTCATGTAAAAAATTAGCTGATGTACCCACTATATCTTTAAATAGCGACCCACATCAGCTAGGATTATGATAACACAATAAAATGTTAAATTCTATATGCAAAATATACAAAAAATTAATATTTTTGCATAAAAAGTGAAATATTTTTACTACAAGACCACCGGCTAAAATTAATTGGTGGTTTTGTATTTAGGTCAGAAGCTACTGCTGCCTTTAAGCAGTTTTACACTTACCGTTTTGCTTTGTCCGTCACGTATAATGGTAAGGTTTGCCGTATCTCCTACCTTAGACTCCTTAACGGCACTTATAAGCTGCTCTGAATTAAATACGGGAGAGCCGTTGTAGGCAGTTACCACATCACCTGCTTTCAGGCCGGCATTTTCGGCACTTCCGCCTGGTATAATCTGCTGGATAAGTACGCCTGCCTGAGGAAGATTATATTGTGCTGCAACATCCTCCGTAATGCTTGTAATATATACACCCAGTGTAGGAGTATCGGTGCTGTTCATAAGCTGCTCAATAATAGGCTTGGAGACATTTGAGGTAATGCTGTAGCCTATTCCCTCAACCTCCTCTAAGGCAATTTTTGCCGTATTGATACCAATTACCTGTCCTTTGCTGTTTACAAGAGCACCGCCGCTGTTGCCGGGGTTGATGGCAGCGTCAGTCTGGATAACAGAAAGCTTTCTGCCCTGGATTGTAACATCCTTCTGCAGTGCGCTTACAATGCCTGCCGTAGCAGTGTTGCCGTTGCCTAAAGCGTTACCTATTGCAATAACGGACTCACCTACCTGAAGACTGTCGGAGTCACCGAAGGTTGCAAGCTGAATATTATTAATGCCTGTTGCGGTAATATCCGATATGTTCACGGAAATAACAGCCAGATCAGCATTTGAATCCTTGCCTACCAGTGAGGCAGGTATAAGATTTTCGGAGTCATTGATGGATATACTTACACTTGAAGCACCGTCAATAACGTGGTTATTTGTGGCAATATATACCTTGCTGTCATCCTTATAGAACATTATACCTGAGCCCGAACCCTCAGACTGATATACCTGATTAAAAATATTCTGCGACTGTGAAACAGAGGTGATGCACACAATAGACGGCTTAACTTTTTTGATAACCTCAATGGTGTTTGCAGATGCCTCATCCATTGATACAGTGGTATAATCATCTGCTGCAACATCGTCCAAGGTTGAAGCTGTTAACTGCTGATGGGATGTAAGCTTCTGCTGAATTTTAGGTGTAAGATAACCGCTGGCAAAGGGGATTGAAAAACCGAATACAAAGCCTGCTACAAGACCAAAGCCGATTGTTTTTGCTGCAACTGCGGCAAAGTGCTTTACAAAGCTTTTTTCCTTTTTATTATTATTTTCAAAATCATTCATAATTATCTGCCTCCTGTATTAAAACTGCTCGTTCTGATTGACAAGAGTAGCTGTCAAAGTCATTTGCATTGAGCCGTTTCTTATAATTGATAAGGTTATATTATCACCTGATTTATACCTGCTTATGGCATTTGAAAGCTCATCACCTGTTGTAATGGTCTGTCCGTTAATACCCACAATAATATCTGTTACCTGCAGACCTGCCTGTTCTGCTGCACTGCCCTCTTCTATGCCGGTTACAAATACACCGTCATAATTGATGTTGTAAATACGCTTAAACTGTTCATTGATAGTGTAAACCTCAATGCCAAGGTAAGGCTTGTCAACAGTACCCTTCTGCATAAGCTCCTCTATAATGCTTTTTGCAACCGAGGTAGGGATTGCAAAGCCCGTACCCTCAACACTGGAGCTGGAAAGCTTTGCCGTATTGATACCTATTACCT
>CALIRN010000155.1 GCA_938042265.1 uncultured Eubacteriaceae bacterium | reverse complement strand
TATTTTCACCAACCATACCCCATATAAAGGTATAAGCCTTAGTACCAACACCGCTGTGGATAGACCAACTTGGAGAAATAACAGCAGACTCATTCTTCATAACAAGATGTCTTGTTTCGTCAGGCTTACCCATCATATGGAATACAACATTATCATCATCCATATCGAAATAGAGATAAACCTCCATACGTCTTTCATGTGTATGACATGGCATAGTATTCCAATTTGAACCAGGATCAAGTTTGGTAAGTCCCATAGCAATCTGACAGCTGCCGTATTCCACGCCATCTCTTGCAGAAAGTCTTGCAAATACCTCATCATGGATATATTGATTAATAGTTCTCTTGTTACAATCCGCAAGTGAGCCGAGAGGCTTATGGTTAGCGTCATCATAAGATATTAAAACTGTAGGATAGCTCTTATGTGCCGTACCCGAATTCATATAAAATTTGGGTGGGTTAGCTGCATCCTTAGCAGTAAAGGAAATCTCCTTAACCCCCATACCTACATAAATGGCGTCATAATGATTAACGGAATACTCCTTTCCGTCAACAATAACAAAACCATCACCGCCAATATTGATAACGCCAAGCTCTCTTCTTTCAAGGAAATATGTAGCCGCAAGCTCCTTGCTACCCTCAAGCTTTAGAGCCTCGGTAGTTGGTGTAATACCACCGAAAATAATTCTGTCATTGTGACTGTAAACAAGCTTCATTTCCCCCGGAACAAAAACATTTTCAACAAGAAAATGTTTTCTTAGGGTTTCTGTATCATAATGCTTAACATCATCAAAATGGTTTGAATATCTTGTTTCTAACTTCATAATTATACCTCCGTATTAAAATTAAGGGGCTGAAAACCAAAGCCTTCAGCCCTCAATAAACTAAAATCTAACTATCTCTGAACACGACCCGAACCGTCTCCGCCTGCAAGAGCCTCAACGTCAGCACGAGTTACAAGGTTGAAGTCACCAGGAATTGTGTGCTTAAGAGCAGAAGCAGCTACAGCATACTCAATAGCAGCCTTCATATCGCCAGGATGGTCAAGTAAACCGCAGATAAGACCGCCTGCAAAGGAATCACCGCCACCAACACGGTCAACAATAGGATTAATCTCGTATCTTCTTGAACGATAGAATTCTCTTGTCTTACCGTCCATAATACAAGCTGACCAACCGTTATGTGAAGCAGAAAAGCTCTCTCTAAGTGAGCTGATAACATACTTAAAGCCAAACTGATCGCACATCTGATTGAAGATATCAACATAACCTGCCATTTCAAGCTCACCGCTTGTTACATCAGTATTGCCAGGCTTGAAACCGAGAACCTTTTCAGCGTCTTCCTCGTTACCGATACAAACATCAACATACTGCATAAGGTTAGTCATAACTTTCTTAGCCTTTTCTGAAGACCAGAGCTTCTTACGGAAGTTAAGGTCACAGGAAACTGTAACACCTTTAGCCTTAGCAGCCTTAAGGGCAGCCTCTGTTACCTCAGCGGCAATGTCACTTACAGCAGGAGTAATACCTGTGAAGTGGAACCAGTCAGCACCCTCAAAGATTGCATCAAAGTCAAACTGATCAGCAGTTGCGGTAGAAATAGAAGAATGAGCTCTGTCATATACAACGTTGGAAGCTCTCATTGATGCACCTGTTTCAAGGTAGTAGATACCAAGTCTTTCACCGCTTCTTACGATGTGCTTTGTTTCTACATTATACTTTCTCAGTGCGGCAACAGCACACTCACCAATTGGGTTAGCTGGTACAGCCGTTACAAACTCCGCATCATGGCCGTAGTTTGCTAAAGAAACTGCTACGTTAGCTTCACCGCCGCCGTAGTTAATATCAAACTCATCAGCTTGGATAAACTTCTCATTGTTAGGTGTAGAAAGTCTAAGCATAATCTCACCCATAGTTACAATTTTGCTCATTGGAAAATCCTCCTTGGTTAAATATTTAATTATGTATTTACATAATTTCTATGTAAAAATTATAACATAGGCGAGTTTGTTTTTCAATAGTGCTTTTACAATTTTATGTTATAATTTTAAACACATTTGCAGTCAGTCATAGACTACTTCAACCTCTTCACAATAGTTTTCTTCATAAGGTGTATATATCACTTCTTTTTCGTTTTCGTTTATTATGTAATATTCTCCATTACCAGGATCGTAATATATATCCTCATAATCAGCCTGATTAAAGGGCAGGATCGTGCCCAGCCAACCATAGTTTTCACCATCAACATTGCTAAATCTGCTTACATTTTCCGGTGCAACCTTTATGATGATTTCCGATTGAGGTACTGTGTAGTCATAAATACGTCTTTCCTTAATATCATATAAAAAGGTTTTAAATGTCTCAAACTCAATCCAATTATTTGATGAAAATACTTTTGGAATAAATTCACTGTATTTCTGCTTAGATATATGTCCATCTGTATAATTATATATATATCTGGGTGTTTCAAAGCATAAATTTATATTTTCATTAGTCTTAGTTTTGATCACAGCCTTTGCCGTACTCGGATCAAGGCTGCTGTCTGGCTCAATTTTGATCTTATATCCGTATTCATAATAAAGTATATTAAATGTGTCCGGAAGCTTTACAGTTACTTCCTTTTCAATCAGTTTATCTGTGCCGACTTCCTTTTCACCACAATATGTCATTGACTGAAACTCAAAAAAACCTACACCTGCTCCTACACCCATTATAATAAGCCCTGCGATAAAACCTAAAACAAGAAATTTATAATTATTTAAAATTTTCATATACTCTCCCTCTTTTCCTTTGCACTGTTATAAAACAAAAGCTTTAAAACAATTATTATAAATGACGCTGCACTTATACAAAAGCCAAGGCTCATCATAAATATACCTATTGCAGGATAACCCAAAATAAGAAATACAAGTGCAAAGCATGTAAAAACTATAGCAGGTATAAGTACACACATAAACATTGCCAGACCTGCCAAAACTGACAGCTTAAATATTACAATTACAACTCTCCAACTGAAATGTAAAATTGACTTAATAAATTTGCCTACTGACTCAAAAAAAACGTCGCCAAGCATCTGTCCTCCCTGAATGCCCGACTTTTTATGCGTCTCTGCGGTATCGGATTTTGTTATTCCACTCAGATTATTATCCTGTACATTTACACATTCATACGCTTTATTCTCAATATTTCTTGTTTTAACAGACCTGCGGTACATATTATTTGCAAGCCTTGCAATATAACAAAAAAGTACATATATTCCCGCAGGCACGGCAATTAATAAATATATTAAAAATATAAACTCTTCCACATCAATTACACTGGCCAGTATTGCAGTAATAACAGCAGGTATAAGCATACCTATAAGACCAATTACAAATATTACTGCCGCCATAATAAATATTTTAAATGACATAAACATAAGGGATATCGGTCGCTGTGACAAAATAAAGTCTACAAGTCTGTCTATACCTTTTTTTATACCGGAAAAAAGACTGATGCCTGTATTTGAATAAGTACTTATATTTGCAGCCAACCTTTTTATGTAAATATACAATATATATACCGCAATTGAAACTGCAATAAGCATATATGCACCTATAAACGCAGCACCTATAAATTCAGGTATGTAGTAACTGCACAATTCTGAGAAAACCGCATATAAAACAATAAACCCCAAGCTGACAATAACAAATAATATACCAAATGCTATTAATATTTTAATCAGCATTTTTGCAATAACCGATGGGTTTTGTGAGAATATAAACTCAGCAGCACTCCTAAGTCCCCTTTTTGCTTTATTAATTACATTATTTTCGGCATTATAACCCTCCTCCTCATATCCGGGGTCAATATTATATGCCTCCAAAATTTCATCAACAAATGCCTTTAAATCACCAAAATCCTTAATTGCCTCATATTCCGTCAATCCTGATTTAACTTTCATGTCAATATGCTGCGAGTATTCCTGAATTATATCTTCCCGTTCCTTTTTATTTAAAACAGAAAGTCTTTTTTCAAGATACTTCAAAAATTCACTCTTATTCATTTAATTCACTCTCCTTAATAAATAATTCCACTTTTTTTGAAAACTCCTCCCAATCTGCCTTAAGAGTGTTCTTGTAAATTTCACCACTTATGGTTAAATGATAGTACTTTCTGGGCGGACCTTCAGTTGACTCCATTAAATAGGTCTCAAAATAATGCTCGTTTGTCAGCCTTTTAAGCAAAGGATATATTGTACCCTCGTTTACATCTATTACCTTAGATACCTCAGATACAAGTTCATAGCCATACATATCTTTTTTTGTAACTGACATAAGCACAATAAGCTCCAAAACGCCCTTTTTAAACTGCACATTCAAATAAAATCACCTGCCGCTTCAATTAAAACTATTATTAAGTATGTATTTCAATTTCACTAATATTATATTATACCAACTACCTTACATTGTCAAGTACTAAAAATAAAATAATAGAGCTGCAAATTACAGCCCCATTATTTAAATCACTTGACCGAGAAAATAAGCCCATTTAGCTTAGTACTAATATACTTGATTTAATTTTATATCAAAAACTAACAACACTTAGAACATAGCAATAATTTCATTACAAAACTTATATATGATACCAATTATATATAAGTAACCTGCTGTCATAATGTAATACAAAAAGAGTTGCCAAAAAATGAAGTGCACACAAAAGAAACGTTTTTGGTTTTCGGAACAGTAGCAGAATTCTTATCGCACTAACATAAATAAATATCCACATGCATAGCAGATGGTTCAGAATGCAAAAAAGCTCAGATAATATGGACTTTTTTGACTTCTGACAGGATTATTACATTAACAATAATCTAAAATATCATCAATTATGAATTTTGT
>CALIRN010000154.1 GCA_938042265.1 uncultured Eubacteriaceae bacterium | reverse complement strand
GCTTCCAAATTTTCTTTATTGGAATATTCAATAAACTTATCTGCATCAGCCCTGTCAACAACAACAGCCATTCTCTCCTGTGACTCAGAGATTGCAAGCTCTGTACCGTCAAGACCTTCATATTTCTTTGGTACAAGGTCAAGGTTGATTGTAAGTCCTTCCGCAAGTTCACCGATTGCTACGGATACACCGCCTGCACCAAAATCATTGCAGCGCTTAATCATCCTGCTTACTTCGCTATTACGGAAAAGTCTTTGCAGCTTGCGCTCTGTAGGAGGATTACCCTTTTGCACTTCTGCACCGCAGGTTAAAATTGAATCCTCATTGTGCTCTTTAGATGAGCCTGTTGCACCGCCGCAGCCGTCACGTCCAGTGCGACCTCCCACAAGGATAATAACATCACCCTTTGCAGGTCGTTCCCTTACAACGTCACTTTTCTTTGCAGCGCCGATAACCGCACCTATCTCCATTCTCTTGGCAACATATCCCTCATCATATACCTCGGCAACCTGGCCTGTGGCAAGACCAATCTGATTGCCGTAGGAGCTGTAGCCATGTGCTGCACCTGTAGTAAGCTTTCTCTGTGGGAGCTTACCGTGGAGAGTATCTGCAACCGATGTGCGAGGATCACCGCAGCCTGTAACACGCATAGCCTGATATACATAACTTCTTCCTGAAAGGGGATCACGTATTGCACCGCCAAGACAGGTTGCCGCACCGCCAAAAGGCTCAATTTCCGTAGGGTGATTATGTGTTTCATTCTTGAACATAATCAGCCAGTCTTCCTCCTTGCCGTCAATATCGACAGGCACAACAATACTGCAGGCATTAATTTCCTCAGATTCATCCAAATTATCAAGTTTACCCTCTGCCCTTAAGGCTCTCATACCTATAACGGCAATATCCATAAGGCAAAGGCTTTTGTTTTCTCTGCCAAGCTCCTTTCTCTTTGAAAGGTAAAGGTTATAAGCGTCCTCAATTGGCTTTTTATATGCACCGTCCTCAATCTTAACACTGTCAATATTAGTGGAAAAGGTTGTATGTCTGCAATGATCAGACCA
>CALIRN010000153.1 GCA_938042265.1 uncultured Eubacteriaceae bacterium | reverse complement strand
TAAAAGTTGGTGTTGGCGGAGGCTCAATATGTATTACAAGAGAAACAAAGGGAATAGGCCGCGGTCAGGCAACAGCGGTTATTGAGGTTGCCAAGGCAAGGGATGAATACTTTAAGGAAACCGGTATTTATGTACCTATTTGCTCCGATGGCGGTATTGTCCATGATTATCATATTACCCTTGCACTTGCTATGGGCTGTGACTTCTGTATGCTTGGCAGATACTTCTCACGCTTTGAGGAAAGCCCTACAAATAAGGTTATTGTAAACGGTAATTATATGAAGGAATACTGGGGTGAGGGCTCTGCAAGAGCAAGAAACTGGCAGAGATACGATTTAGGCGGCTCTCAGAAGCTTTCCTTTGAGGAGGGCGTTGACTCATATGTGCCTTATGCCGGATATCTCCATGATAATCTTGCAATTACTCTTTCAAAAATTAAGCATACAATGTGCAACTGCGGTGCTTTAACTATCCCTGAACTTCAGGAAAAGGCTAGAATTACCCTTGTATCGTCTACAAGTATTGTTGAAGGCGGTGCACATGATGTTGTTCTTAAGGATCAGAATGCAACACCTGTTAAATAATTGATATTTTTGGCTCCCATCGGATGAGATGGGAGCTTTTTGCTTCGGTTTTAAAAGGATAAAATTGTGCAGTAATCAAATTAAAGGCTTTTGCTGTATTGAATAGAAGCCTTTATCAATTTAAAATACAAAAAATAACATAAATATTATAGAGATTGGTATTTTTTACTTGAAAAAGTCTGTTTAAAATGATATTATAATCAAATGAGTATCAAATTTAAAGGGGAGTAGCTTGCAGCTATGCTGTAGCAGTCGGCGTCATTACGAATTTTTATATTCCGCTGCTGCTTTGAATAGCAAGACTTTTATTTTTGAAAATTTTTTCAAAAGAAAGGAATGTAAAAGATGGATATTTTCTTATCACTATTTGAGAATATCGGTAACGTAACCTGGCAGATGATGCTTATGTGGCTTATCGGAGCCATACTGATATGGCTTGCAATTAAAAAAGAAATGGAGCCTACACTGCTTTTACCAATGGGCTTTGGAGCAATCCTTGTAAACCTGCCGCTTTCCGGTGCAATTACACAGGGCGGAGAGGTTGGACCTATTGATGTACTGTTTAATGCAGGTATTTCCAATGAGCTTTTCCCACTGTTACTGTTTATTGGCATTGGTGCTATGATTGACTTTACACCGCTGCTTTCCAACCCTAAAATGCTACTTTTCGGTGCGGCGGCGCAGTTTGGTATTTTCTTTACACTGTGTCTTGCAACTCTTTGCGGCTTTGAGCTTAATGATGCTGCCTCTATAGGTATTATTGGTGCTGCAGACGGACCTACGTCTATTTTTGTTGCTCAGTATTTTAATTCTAAATACACAGGTGCAATTATGGTTGCGGCCTATTCCTATATGGCTCTTGTACCTATTATTCAGCCGCCTGTAATTAAGCTTGTTACTACCAAAAAGGAAAGACTTATCCGTATGGAGTACAACCCACAGGCTGTTTCCAAGACAACAAAGATTTTGTTCCCTATTGTAATTACTGCTGTTGCAGGGCTTGTTGCACCTAAGTCGGTTGCACTGGTAGGCTTTCTTATGTTTGGAAATCTTATAAGAGAGTGCGGTGTGCTGAATTCACTTTCTAATACGGCGCAAAATGAGCTTGCTAACCTTATTACAATTTTGCTTGGCTTAAGCATCTCTACAAGAATGCAGGCAGATGCCTTTATACAGTGGGAAACACTTATGATTTTGGGTCTTGGTCTTGTGGCTTTTATATTTGATACTATAGGCGGTGTATTTTTTGCCAAAATACTTAACCTTTTTGTTAAAAAGAAGATTAACCCTATGGTTGGGGCTGCAGGTATTTCAGCTTTCCCAATGTCATCAAGAGTTGTAAACAGAATTGGTCTTGATGAGGACCCACAGAATTATCTGCTTATGCACGCTGTAGGTACAAATGTATCAGGCCAGATTGCATCTGTTATTGCCGGCGGTCTTATAGTCACACTGGTGCCATTGTTCCAGTAAGGAGGTAGTAAATATGAATATTGATGCTTTTTTACACATTCTGCCTATGGTAGTTTACGGTATGGCAGGTATATTTATTGTTACTGCTGTTATATATGCTGTTGTTTCTGTGCTTAATAAGGTATTTGCACCGAAATAGTATAAGTAATGATTACAATCCCTCGGTCTGACCGATAAAGAAGGTGTCCTGCCGTGTGTACTTATTTTGATATTGGGTGGGGTGTCAAGAGATTTTTGTATTTTAACGCTCCATATTTAAAAATTTAATATAATATAAAAGACGGCACCCAATCGGATACCGTCTTTTTAAATGCTGTTTAATTAAAATCAGTCAACCTTAACTGTCCAGCCCATATCATCGGAAAGCTTGCCCCACTGTATACCCGTCAGTGTGTCATAAAGCTTATGAGTAACCTCACCGATTTTGCCGTCATTAATATAGCAAACGTGGTCTTCATATCTGAGTTCACCTACAGGAGAGATAACGGCAGCAGTACCAGTACCGAACACCTCCTCAAGTTTGCCATCCTTATCTGCCTGCCGGTTTTTCTTTGCTGTGAACAATGTCATACACCTCCTTGTCGAGTTTTTCCTGCCGTTCCAAAACGGCA
>CALIRN010000152.1 GCA_938042265.1 uncultured Eubacteriaceae bacterium | reverse complement strand
TGGAACTGCAGTATGCGGATATGGTAAGTAATCTGGTACTTTTACTTGGCGCAGGAATGACTGTTTCTAAAGCATGGAACAGATTGACAGAAAATTATATGAATGAGCGGCAAAAAAGGACAATTTGCAGAAAAGAAGTCTATGAAGAGATGCAGCGGACTTCATTTGAAATAAAAAATGTTATTACTACTTCTCGTATTGGAAAGGATGGGCTTATTAGTTTACTTAAAATATAAGCTGTTGAAACAATAATTAAAATTACTATTTTTTTGACTATTCCCCAAAATCCAAGTTTACTGTCCAAGTTTTTTAAAAAGAATGCTTTTAAAATACCTGTTATATAATCAAAAAACATAAATATAATTAAAGAAGCAAGTAAAATATCCCATCCGCCGGTAAACTTTAAAAAAATGCCTGCAATCAAGCTTATATATAAGCTGATTTTGTTAAGTAATTTATCCATTGATTTTAACCTCCATAGTAGTGATAGATATTAATAATAGGAGTATTAGCTTTAAAAATGGAGTAATATTAAAAAAATAATAGTTAATTGCCTCAAAAAAAGAAAAGACAGTTTGTGTTACTTATATAAGTTTAACGCAAGCTGTCTTTATATGTTATATTAAAATATAATTTAGTGCACAAAATTTTTTTAAAGTTAAAGTAGAAAAAGTTAATTTGTTATATAAAAATTAATACAGAATTATAAATATTATGAGATTTGTTTGAAAATAGTCTTTTCAGAGTTGGTGCTTTTACATACCAAAATATTAAATTTATATTTCAATATCTGATAATAGCTGTATTTTTTTGTCGGTGGTGTTATAATAAAGGTAAATATAAACTTTACCGAATATAAATTATTATGAAATATAAGCTGATTGCTTAGTTATGTAAATTATAATAAACTAATTTTGAATTATATATTTGGAGGGGATTAAATGAAAAAAATTATAGCCATTTTATCATTCATAATGCTTATGAGAGTAAGTATCTGCGCTGCCGAAGTCTGCAGTCCTTGGGCTAAGGAGAGCATTGAAAATGCCATATCAGCAGGTATTATACCCGACACATTGCAATCGGACTACACAAACAACATAACACGTCAGGAGTTTTGCCGCCTTGCTGTGCAAACCTATATGACTAAAACAGGCTATGCACTGCAATCCGGCTTACAAACTCCTTTTACCGATGTTGATGATGATTATGTTACTACTGCCTATATGCTTAACATTGTATCAGGAGTTGGAGATAATAAGTTTAACCCCGACAGCAACATTACAAGACAGGAGGCTGCGGTAATGCTAAATAATCTTGCAGGCGTATCGGGAATTGACAACAGCAAGGTAAAAACTGAAAAATTTGTTGATGAGAGCTATTTTGCAGACTGGGCAGAGGATGCTATATATAAGGTATCGGCTATTGAAAATGGTGGAACAGCCATAATGACAGGTACGGGAAACGGCAAATTTTCACCCTGGATGAATTATACAAGGGAGCAGGCGGCAGCTACCATGTATCGCCTTTACAATTGCAAAGCTGTGCCTGTGCTTATACCCCAGGCGGATAATAATTTTTATTATGTAAAATATGATAAGCTTTTCAGGTTTGACACCGAAAACAACAGTGTTAAGGAGCTTGTTGCCGTTGACAGAAATAAAGAATATATACAACTGATTACTGTAAGCGGCAATGAAATTTACTATAAAATATACAATGGCAACACGTTAATAGATAAGTCTGAAAGTATCATCTATAAAATCAACACAGACGGTACGGGTAATACCCCAATCACGCCGAAGGCAATGGACACCTATCTGGGACACAGATATATTTATTATTCTCCCCTTGACAGAAAAAATACTGTGGTTCGTACAAATCTTGACGGCACAAATCCCGTTGTTGCGGATTTTTCCAAAATATGCGGAGATAAGGGATGGTGCCATACAGAAGCAGACAAAGGCGATACCGCTTATATTAATGTGAATACGGGAACATATTATGAACGATATGATGAAACCGAGCATTTGTATACCTATGATTTTTTAACAGGCACAGCAGTGGAAATACCTAAGGATACAAGTACGGAGTGGATGAGAACAGAAGCTCTTACAGACGGCAAATACATATATTATATACACAGATATGTCTGGGATACCTTTCGTTATCAGACAGAGTATGTGTTGCATAGATGCAATGCAGACGGTACAAATGATGCAGAGCTGAAAAATCTTTCTTACACATATATTTATAATGTTTATGGAGCTATAAGGCTTAATAAAAATAAAGTGTATGTATATACAAACCTCTATTCAGATGAGCCGAATGCTCCTGAGTATTGCTTTTATGTTTATGGAGATGAAGGTGAAAAACGTATTGAACATAAGCGCAATGGAAACTTAATGAATGGTGCTTATTTTATTGGTATAAGTAATGACAAAATTTATTATATCTATGAGGGCAAATATCACACCATGAATATTTATGGAACAAACGATATTGAGCTTGAGATAATTCAGTAAAAAAATAAAAAAGGATTGAGGCTGTTTGAATACTCAATCTTTTTTTAATTTAAGGTTGCTAAATTTATCAAATTCATCTCTTTATATATTGATTTGCAAATCAATAAAAAATAAAGGAGATAATTTTATGGAAAACAACAATGATTTTAAAGGTTTGTTGGTTTATGTAACCTCAAACACAGACTATGATGATGTAACTATCACAAGCATTACGAATAAGTCCCCTCATATATTAGATTATGTCATACTTGATATAAAATCTGACAAACCAGAGGCTTCAGAAGTGCTTAGAGTTGCAAAAAGTATCTATGCACATAGATCTAACGCGCGATTTTGGATTGGCACCAGAAAGTGCGACATGTATACCAATTGGAATACACTGGACTCCAGCACTATTATAAACGAATTAAATGTTATTAAAAATACGTTTTTAAGTGATGCTGTCGGAAAAACTATTTGGAATAACTGTGTAAAAGGCATTTATCTTAATATGGAATCAATTTATCATACAATAAATTATGATGTGGGGCCTGACCAGAACAACGGCAAAAGTTTTGCAATAGCAAAAAACCTATCAAATTATGTTCATAATAGCATGGGTCTGAAATTTTTATGGATTCCATACTATGGCTACGGTTCTAACGCTGCAGAGGTAATCAAAAAAATTGCGTATGTAGTGGCACGTACAAATATGTTTGATATTGTTATTCTTCAACCACATTATTACTTTGATGCAAGTGTGTCTGCTAATTTAAAAGGGGTTAAATATAGCATAGACAAAAATAATATTTACTATAGAGATAATGTAGAAGTATTTAATAGAACATGTCACAGTGCTACAGTAGGTTTTGAAATGGAAGTTGGCGATTTAGCTTATGCCGAACAGGGTAGTCGTGAACGCTATGAAAGCTATGTGGAAACCTTCAAAGGTTGTACAAATGTTCCTATGTGTTATTACGCAGGCAATATGGAAGAGGCAGGTCGCAATTACCCATTGATAGGGCTTTTCTTTGGAGTTATATATGGTGATGCCGATGGAAATGGATATTTAACAGCAAATGATTCATCTATAGTGTTGCAGTATGCATTAGATGGTTCAGCTCCTGATAATATTTTAATGGTTGGCGATGTTGATGGAAATGGAGTTCTATCCGCAAATGATTCATCACTTATATTGCAAAAAACGATTCAACCTTCATTCGAGTTTCCTATCATACAAAAAATTTATGATGAAAATGCACGTGATGAACAGTAATTGTCTAAGCCTTGCAATTTCCTTGGTTGAAGCTGTATAAACCCTCTTTAAATCAGCCATAAGAGCCTTTAAGTCCTTTATGACACGAACTTTATTGTGTTTCTTTTCCTGACAATAAATTAAAAAAGGAGCTGTCACACTAACAAAAAAATTGTGATATGCTCCCTTCTAGGTAAACAAGTGAAATAATAAAAACTTGTCACTTAGAA
>CALIRN010000151.1 GCA_938042265.1 uncultured Eubacteriaceae bacterium | reverse complement strand
TAATCCAATTACTGCACCTCACTCTCTATAACAACGCCATGGGCAATACCTGCTATGCTCTCGCCCTGTCCCACACTGGTGGGGCTCATAAGCGCACCTGTAGGCACAAAAAGCAGACGTTTTATTTCACCTGATTTCAGCTTTTTGTACAGCATACCTGAAAAGGTTACAGCAGAGCAGGCACAGCCGCTGCCTCCCGAATGTGTATCTTGTGTTTCCTTATCAAAAATCTCAATACCGCAGTCGATATATCTTTCACCCAGCCGTATACCCTTCTCCTCAAGCATTTCGCATACAAGGGCTTTACCCACATAGCCTAAGTCTCCGGTAGCAATTACGTCATAATAATCGGGAGCCACGCCGAAATCCTTTAAATTTCTTTCAATTAAATCAGCAGCAGCGGGTGCCATTGCAGCCCCCATATTATTTGCATCGGTAATACCCATATCCACAATTTTGCCTGTTGTTATACCTGTAATTTTAGGTCCCTTTCCTTTGCGTTCAAGTACTGCCGCGCCGTCGCCCGTGACCGTCCATGTTGAGGTCTGCGGTCTTTGAGTACCTAATGCAAGAGGAAATCTAAACTGCTTTTCCGCTGAGCAGAAATGGCTTGACGCCGCAGTTACCACTCTTTTTGCACCGCCCCCGTCAATAAGCAGTGCTCCAAGACTCATGGCCTCACCCATGGTTGAGCAGGCGCCAAATACACCAAAATATGGTATTCCCATATCTCTTATACCGTAGGTGCTGCCACAGCACTGGTTTAACAAATCGCCCGTGATAATATAGTCAATATCCTCACTTTCAAGTCCTGCCTTGCTTATGGCAAGAGATATATTCTGCTTTGCAATTTCGCTTTCAGCCTTTTCCCAACTTTGCTGTCCTGCAAGATTATCCTTCAGCACCACATCAAAATAATCCTTAAGCGGTCCTTCACCCTCCTTTGTACCTACAGTTGCCGCTGTGGCGGTTATAACGGGGCACAAATTAAGCTTAACAGATTGTCTGCCTATATGAACTGCCATTTTCTCACCTCATAAAGTAATAAATTATGCCGACAATAACAGATGTCAGCACTCCGTAAAGTATAACAGGCCCTGCAACAATGAAAATTTTTGCACCGAGCCCCAGAATAAATCCCTCTTTTTTAAACTCAATGGCAGGTGAGGTAACCGAGTTTGAAAAACCGGTTATAGGCACAATGGAGCCTGCACCAGCAAACTTACCTATTTTTTCATACAATCCAACACCTGTAAGTAAAGAGGCCGTTACCACCAAAATAACCGAGGTATAGGTTGCGGCATCCTCCGTGCCTGCTCCCATGCTTTTGCAAAAATTGGTAATTATCTGACCGATTACACAAATTATGCCTCCTACAATAAACGCTCTTATGCAGTCGGCTATAATGGGACTGTTTGGAGAAGCTTTTTCCACCTTTTTCTGATATTCCTGTTGTTTTTGCTGTTTACTATCCATAAAACACCTCATATATAATAAAATCCCGGGACAAAATAATATAAAACCGAGCCCGCAAGCTTGCCTAAGGCTATGGCCGCTACAAACCATTTAATACCCTGCCTAAGCCTTGTGCGCCTTGCAAGTACTGGTATAACATTAAGCACCTCCGCAAGAGAAACCGCAAGACAGCCGTAAAACATACCTATAAGCAGGCTGTAAAGCATAACGGCAATTTTGCCTATTGGGATATAAACATTGATATTCATAAATACACAGCCCAAAATACCCCCGACAATTATAGCCTCCTCATATAATTTTATATATTTTCCCGTACCTGTTCTGCCGGCAAGCCTCGGTACAACACCTATAACAGCGATGAACGCATACACCGCACCGGCTATTACAAGCCCTGCACCAAAGCCCAGCAATATTAATCCGATATATTTAATTACTTCCATTACTCTCCCTCTTTGTACTTAATGTATCAATAATATTATCCTCCACCTGACTTTCATAGCTTGTCATTTCAACCTCAATGGGAGTCGGGTCATTGGTAAGCTTTTTACCTGAAAAATGGTTAAAAAATATAATTATACCTGCCGCAAGCCCTATGGAATAGGGCAGGTCAATTATCATGGGGTTTTCCACACGCTCATTAAAAAATATATAATAATAGTTTTCAAAAACAGTTGGTATCTGTGCATCAGAATGAAAACTCATAATTGCAGTTGCCGATCCTGCAAGCAGCAGCAGGGATACAAAGGCAATTTTTATATACTGCCATAATGTGTTGCTTTTACCCGTTTTTTTATTATACTCAACTACCGTATCCATTTCTCCCAGATTGCTTACGGTATGCCCGGGCAGTGCTGTACTGATTATCCTTACAATATCCATTACTGATATAAGATAGCACCTATCCTCCTCAGATTTAATATCCATAAGCTTAATATTATCAACACGTTTTTTAAGACCGTCTTCCGCATACACCTCCGCTATATCGCTTATATGCACAGCACCCAAATCACCCGTAACATATTTTTTGTTCGGCTTAATATATATTTCGCCCAAAGCCTACACCTGCCCCTGATTTGAAAATACAAAGGTACCGTTTGAATAATCTGTACCATTACTCATACATATAAAGGCAAGTCCTGCCGCCATAAGCAGCACAAAAATTAAAGGTAAATATCTAAAGCATCTTAAAAGTTTCATATATGCACTCCTTTCGTATATCTAATTTTGGTTAAAAATCCGTAATTTATGCAATGTAAAGATAGTTTATAATTAAAAATAAAAAAAGCGCAACGGTTTAAAGCCGTTACGCTAAGGAAACATTGATTAATTCAACAAAATTCAGCAGTTTAATAAAATTACAAAAAGAAAAAGACCGCCGATAAACAGCAGCCCCTCTCCAAAACAAGGCTGGCAGGATTCGAACCTGCGGAATGACGGAATCAGAATCCGTTGCCTTACCACTTGGCGACAGCCCTATAATAAAAATATTTAATATAACTTTTTAAAAGTAAAAAGCGCGAGACGGGATTCGAACCCGCGACCCTCGCCTTGGCAAGGCGATGCTCTACCACTGAGCCACTCGCGCATATGCAGTCGACGGGACTTGAACCCGTACCCAGTTAACCCAGACTAGATCCTTAGTCTAGCGCGTATGCCAATTCCGCCACGACTGCACATTATTTTATTCTTTGCTACTTTATCAGCAACAAAAATTATTTTAGCAGAATAATTAAAAAATGTCAACAGCTTTTTATGATTTTTTTATTTTTATCACATTAAAATATTTTTATGAAATTCATCATATACATACTATAAGCAAACTATTAAGGAGGGCTTTTATGAAAGCCTATATAGAAGAAAGAGCTGTTGAAATAGGGGAGTATATTATAAAAAGCAGGGCTACCGTGCGTGAAACCGCCAAGCGCTTTGGAATAAGCAAAAGTACCGTACACAAGGACGTAAAGGACAGACTTTTAAAAATCAACCCCGCCCTTGCCAGAGAAGCAGGCAAGGTATTGGAGATAAACAAGGCGGAAAGGCATATAAGGGGCGGTATGGCTACCAAACAGAAATATATGCACTGATTTATAAAGGGCATATTCAAGCAAAATATGCCCTTTATTACCCGAAAAACTCAAATCACCCCTCATTTACAGTCAATGAGTTTTTATACAGCGTCTTTATTCTCTAACCACTCTGAACACAAGTGATCCCTCATATTCATAAGGTCCATAGGCAGTAAAGAAAATACGCCCCCTAACAGGGGAATATAAGGTCTGCAAAATTGTACCCTCGTAAGGATCAAGTATATATCCAAGTAAATCACCGCTACTTACACGGTCATCAACGTGTACACACTTATGTAAAACACCTGCATTTGATATTCGTACCGAAACAATATTTCTGGACTGGATAAGCTGACTTTTCTCTCCCTCCTTAACCAGCGTATCGGTACCTGTAATAATCTCCTGTGCCTTAAGAAAACGCAGTACAGCATCAACAGCCATATAGCCTGCATCCTCATTAATACGTGCAGTTGCACCAAGGTAAAGAGAAAAGGCATGAGTGCCCCAAATCTGCCAGTTATAATTAAGGGTTGTCGTATCATAGGGTTTTGAATTTCTTACATAAATATATGGCAGACCGAAATCCCCTGCAAGCTCCGTATCCTCATAGCCTGTGTGCATCATTCTTACATGAGGTATAAATTTGCCCGGCCTGTAATGGCTTGTAAAATGTATACCGAAATCATAATCCTTTACATACTCAAAAACGGAGTATGCAATTCTTTGAGTGGTTTCCCCCAAATTGTAACCGGGGAACATTCGGTTAATATCCGTATTATCCATAGCCCAAAAGCGCTTTTCAATATTCATGGAAAAATTGTTTACCGTAGGTATGACCGCAATGGATTTGCCCTTTGCAATAAAGCCCTTTTCCTCTAAAATTTTAAGCTTTGCTATAATCTGTGAGCAGTTATACATCTGCTGAGATTCATTGCCTCTTGTAGCGCCCACAATAGCAATTGACTTTTCACAGTCCCTGTTGTCCAAATCACCAAAACGATAGACGGTAATCCTCATGGTATCCCTGTAGGGGGATTGCAGCTCAAAAATTATTTCCTTTCTCATGGTTTCACACCTCCCAAAAGTCTTGCTATAAGAGAGCCCTCATATACAACAGGGTACTCCCTTATGGTAAACAATAAGCCGTCACAGGGAGATAAAACCTTATCCTTAACAGTGCCTGTCAAAGGATCAACAATATCGCCTATACAATCACCCTTTTTCAAATAGGAGGCGTGCCTTGCATTCTGCACAAATATTCCCGAAGCCGTGGCATTTAAAAAGAATACCTCTTTACCCTCAGAGGTAATGAAATTGTGTTTTTCACCCGAATACACATTATCGTCTAGCCACATACCCATTTCTTTCATTGCATTAAAAATACCGTCCGTAAGCTGAACACAGTAATCCTTGGTAATTCTCATACCCACGCCTGCCTCAATAACCACACAGGGCACATTTTTTACGTTAAGGGTGTAGCACAGGGTAGACTCCAATACGGTTGCGTTAGGGTGTACCCAAAGGAAATCCAGATTTAATTTTTCGGCTATGGGCAAAAGCATATCACCCATATTTTCATTAATACGTGCCTGAGGTATTTCCGTAAGAAAAATATTTGAGGCATGAATATCAAGCACCAAATC